>NZ_JBSHMJ010000005.1:0-161845 GCF_053645265.1 Dietzia sp. NPDC055343
ACCCCGACACGGGGCCTCCGGACGAGGGGTGCCGTACCCGGTGCGCGACAAGACGGCCCGCAGGAGGCCGTCATGGCGTGGATAGTTCTTGTCTTTTCCGGTGTTCTCGAGGCCGTGTGGGCCACCGCCCTGGGCCGGTCCGAGGGCTTCACCCGGCTCGGACCCTCCGTGGTGTTCGGAGTGGCGCTGGTCGTGAGCATGGGCGGTCTCGCCTACGCGATGCGGGACCTGCCCGTGGGCACCGCCTACGCGGTCTGGGTGGGCATCGGCGCCTCGCTGACCGTGATCTACGCGATGATCACGGGCGCCGAGCCGGTGTCCGTGCTCAAGGTGATCTTTCTGCTGATGATCGTCGGCGGCGTCGTCGGGCTGAAGGCCGTCAGCTGACGTCCGCCGAGTGCTGTGGCTCGTGATCGCGAAGCGGCAAGCCGCCGCGACCCCGGGAATGACCTAGGCTGGTCCGCGACACGGGGTGCCGCCCATCCGGGCAGCTGAGATCACACCCGTCGAACCTGATCTGGGTAGTTCCAGCGAAGGAATGTCGATACCGCGGCCGCGTCTCTGCGCAGGTAGGCGGGTATGCATCGCCACCCTTCGCGGGAACCGCCGGAAAGCGAGTGGCAGTGAATTCCGGGAACAGCGTGCGTATCGACGAGCAGGTAGTCCTGGTCACCGGCGGAGCCCGGGGCCTCGGTAAGGAAATCGTGCGGGCGTTCGGGCGCGAGGGCGCGCTCGTCGTCGTCAACTACCGTCGCAGCGCCGAGGCCGCGGCCGACCTGGTCCGTGAGCTCGGCGAGGACCGCGCCGTGGCGGTCCGGGCGGATGTGACCGACGACGACGAGGTACGCAGCCTCGTCGAGGCGGCACGTACCCACTTCGGACGACCGATCACGACGGTCATCAACAACGCCCTCGCCGACTTCGAATTCAACGGCGACGCCCGCCCCTCGCCCGAGACGCTGACCTGGGCGGACATGGAAGGACAGCTGCGCGGCGCCGTCAAGGCGACGCTCGCCACCACCCAGGCGGCGCTGCCGGGGATGCGCGAGGGCGGGTTCGGGCGGATCGTTAACATCGGTACCAACCTGTTCCAGCACCCGGTCGTGCCGTACCACGACTACACGGCCGCGAAAGCTGCCGCGCTCTCGCTGACCAGGACCCTGGCCACAGACCTCGGGCCGGACGGCATCACGGTCAACATGGTCTCGGGCGGGCTGCTGCGCACCACCGACGCAAGTGCCGCTACACCTGAAGAGGTCTTCGACCTCATCGCCTCGGGCACGCCGCTGCGTCGCGCGATCGAGCCCGCCGAGTTGGCGGACGCGGTGCTGTTCTTCGCCTCGCCGTGGGCGCGGGCGGTGACGGGGCAGAACCTCATCGTGGACGGTGGTCTGGTCAAGGGCTGAGAGGAGACGCTGTTTCAGCGAGCCCTCACGACTCGACGACGTCGTGAGGGGCTCTGACGTCCGACCCATGACAGATGTCACCGGGTAAGTCGTGACAGCCAGCCCTGTTCAGGCGGGCGCTGGCCGACGATCGTGGAGGCATGGTCAAGCACAGCCCAGCCCACACCCCACCCGCCGAAGCCACGGCCACGGGTCGTTCTCCCGGTGTCGGTCCGCGGCCGCCGGCTCTGGAGTTCCGGGACCTGGGCCAGACGTTCACGGTTCGCGGATCCGGACCCGTCCGCGCGATCCGCGGGCTCGACCTGCGCATCGACCCCGGAGAGGTGGTCGCGCTCCTCGGCCCGAACGGTGCGGGCAAGACCACCGCGCTCGACATCGCCCTGGGGCTGACCGAACCAACGGAGGGCCAGGTCCGGGTGTTCGGCGAGGCCCCGCGAGAGGCGATCGCGGCCGGCCGGATCGCCGCGGTGCTCCAGACCGGAGGTCTGCTCGCCGACCTGACGGTGGAGGAGACGGTCCGCGCGATCGCGGCACTCTACCGCCGGACGCTGTCGGTCGGGGAGGTGCTCGAGCGGGCGGGGATCGCCGAACTCGGCGGCCGCAGGGTCGCCCGGTGCTCGGGTGGTGAGCAGCAGCGCCTGAGGTTTGCGCTCGCGCTGCTGCCCGATCCGGACCTGCTCATCCTCGACGAACCCACCGCCGCGATGGATGTGGGGACCCGCCGTGAGTTCTGGGCGACCATGCACTCTGAGGCCGCATCCGGGTCGACGATCATCTTCGCCACGCACCACCTGGAGGAGGCGGAGGCGTTCGCCGACCGCATCGTGTTGATGGCGCGGGGGCGGATCGTCGCCGACGGCCCCGTCGACCGCGTCCGCGCCATGGCCGCCGGCAGTCGCGTGACCGCCGTCTGGGACCCGATGGCGGGAGAGCCGTCGCCGGAGGAGTTGCCCGGTGTCACCGCCGTTGACCGCACGGCTGCCCGGGTGATCCTCACCAGTTCGGACAGCGACGCCACCGCGCGCGTCCTTCTCACCGAGACGTCCGCGCGCGAGGTCACCATCTCGGCCAGGTCGCTGGACGACGCCTTTGTCACCCTCACCGCCGATGGTCCTGCAGACCCTGCACTGGCCGACACGGCACCCGTCGACCCTGCCGCTACCGACACCGATCCGGAGGCCACCCGATGAACGTCACCTACTGGGCCATCGACCTGCGCCGGACCCTGCGCGACATCACCAACATCTTCTTCATCGTCGGCCTGCCGCTGGTCATGTACTTCGTGTTCGGCAGCGCGCAGAGCTACCGCGATGCACCCGTCGCGCACGGCAACGTGGGCGCCGTCGTCATGATCTCGATGGCCGTCTACGGCGCGGTCACCGCCACCACCGCCATCAGCGGTGGGGCCGCCCTCGAGCGTTTCCAGGGGTGGGGCCGCCAGCTCGGACTCACCCCGTGGAGCGGCGCCGGCTTCGTGGTGACCAAGTCCGCCGTGGCCATGACCATCGCGGCCGTGCCCGTCCTCACCGTGGGCATCGCCGGCGCGGCCACCGGCGCGCAGGCCACACCGCTGGCCTGGGTGCTCTCGCTCGGCGCGGCGTGGCTCGGCTCCGCGGTCTTCGCGGGCTACGGACTGAGCGCGGGAATGGCGTTCCGCTCCGAGTCCGCGTTGGGGGTCGCGGGCGGCAGCCTGGTCCTGCTCGCGTTCGCGGGGAACCTGTTCATCCCGCTGTCGGGCGTGATGCTGGACCTGGCGCGCTTCACACCGCTCTATGGGGTCAACGCGCTGGCCCGCTATCCGATCACCGGCGGCGTGGTGGCCGACGGCGTGGTCGATCCGGTGTGGTTGCCTGTGCTCAACGTGGTTGCCTGGGCCCTCATACTGGGTACGACAGCCGCGGTGCTGGTACGTCGCCGCCGCGGTCGGGTGTGAGGAGCGACCGGGCATGACGAGCGGTGAGAGTACGACGACGACAACGGCAACGCGTGCGTCCCCGTCACCAGTGGCGGACGGGGAGGTCAGCGCGAAGTCGGTGAACGATGAAGCAGCTGCGGGGCCGTCGCGGTGGCGGCGATTCCGCTCCGCGATCACCGGTCCGAGTGTGCTGTTCTCGCTGATCTGGCAGGTCTTCCTGATCTACCCGATCCTCGCTGTGGTCTTCTCCGGGGCCCCCGCCGCGCCCACGGTGCTGGGGCTGGTCTCGATCGCGGCGTTCTCCGCGGTCTATCTGATGGCTTTCGCCTCGCCGGCCGTGACCGAGGGATACCCGCTACACCTGCGCAGCTCCGGTGCCGCCGGACCATCGGGGCGAGTCGCCGGCGATCTCCGCGACCCTGCCCGGGAGGAGCCCGCGCCGCTCGGGCTGGGCTACCTGGCCGGGCTCGTGATCTGCACTTTCGGGACCCTCCCGGCGGCCGGGCTGAACGGGCCGGTCAACTTCGTCCCGTTCCTCGCCTGCTTCGTTGCTGCCGCGTGGCCGATCCGGCGGAGCGTGCCGACCGCGATCACGCTGATCGTCATCGGCACCGTCGCGGCCCTGGTCGAGAAGACGTGGGGGATGCTGGTCCCGGGGTTCCTGGTGATCCCCGTGGTGCTGTCGATGCTGGGCACACGGATCTCGGTCGGCATCAGCGACCGAGAGGGCCATTACCGGCGGGCGCTGGGTGTGGCAGAGGAGCGCGCAAGGGTCGCGCGCGACCTGCACGACGTCCTCGGACACACCCTGACGGCGCTGACGATCCGCGCCCAGCTGGCCCGGGCGCAGCTCGACTCCGACCCGGACGCCGCCCGGGCCGAACTGGAGAACATCGAGAACCTCACGAGGACCGCCCTGTCGGAGATGCGGCAGACCGTGTCCGGCATGCGGGTGGCGGATCCGGTGCAGGAACTCGCCGGCCTGACCGATTCCTTGCATACCGCGGGTATCGATGTCGTCGTCGTCGGGTCCCCTTCTCTCCTCCCGGACGCGCGGTCGGGCCTGGTGGCCTGGACTCTCCGCGAGGCCGGCACCAACATCGCCCGCCACTCGGGCGCGGGGAACGTGACTGTCGAGTTCTCCCGCGACCGGCTACGGATCACCGACGACGGCGTGGGGGTCGACGCTCGCCGCGCCGCCCACTCTGACGTCGGCCGGACCATCTCGGCTCCGGCGGGGCAGGGCCTGCCGGGGCTCGCGAGCCGGGCCGAGGACGCCGGCGCACGGTTCGTGGTCCGCGACCGGGGCGCGGCGGAAGCGGCGTCGGTCACCGGCACCGTCGTCGAAGTGGGGTGGCCGCGATGACCGAGCCGATCCGGATCATCCTCGCCGACGACCAGGCGCTCGTGCGGGGCGGGCTCGCGGCACTGCTGGCGATGGAGCCGGACATCGAGGTGGTGGCCGAGGTGGGCCGCGGCGACGAGCTCGAGGCCGCGGTCGCCCGGCATCTGCCCGACGTGTGTGTGGTGGACATCGAGATGCCGGGCGGTGACGGCATCACCGCGACCCGGCGCATCCGACAGGACCATCCGGACGTGCGGGTGCTGATCGTGACGACCTTCGGGCGGCCCGGATACGTCAACCGGGCTCTGGAATACGGGGCCGGTGGATTCGTGGTCAAGGACACCCCGGCGCGCGAGCTGGCCGAGGCCGTTCGGAAGGTCAACGCGGGGGAGACGGTGGTCGATGCCCAGCTGGCACGGGAGTCGATGGCCGCCGGCCCGGACCCCCTGACCCCGCGCGAGAAGGACGTCCTGCGCGAGGCGCTGACAGGGGCCCGCATCGCCGACATCGCGGCCGAACTACATCTGACGCAGGGGACCGTTCGCAATCACCTGTCCTCGGCCATCGCCAAGACCCACACCTCCACCCGCGGCGAGGCGGCGAGGGAGGCGCAGGTGCGTGGCTGGCTGTGAGGTCTGTCGACCCAGCCCGCTCACCGGCGGGCGGCCGGGTGGAGTGCCCGCCCCCGCCGGTCGGGCTGATCAGGCGGACGGCGAGGTGTTGGTGCCGCCGTCGTTGATCTCGAAACGCGTCCACTCACCGTCCATGTCGACCTGCATGGCGTAGCCGAGGGAATCGTCCGGGACCTCGATGGTCTTGAACCAGTCGTAGGCCTTGGTGTCGTCGGCGAACTCCTTCTCGTCGATCACGTTCTGGTCGGGATCGATCACGCGGTAACGGGGCATGACTGCTCCTTCGTTCGGGTGTTGTCGCTTCCGCTCGCAGTCTGGGTGATCGAACAGGCGCCCGCATCCGGTCCGGCGCCCCGCCGCCGGCCTGCAGGGGCCCGTCCGCCTCAACCGGTGGTGGCCAGGCGGTCGGCCTCCTTGAACTCGATCACGGGGTCGCTGTGGTTGTGCTCGTAAGGGGCGGCGGCCTCACCCGTGGTCCGCGCGGCCTTGATGTCCTCCCACTGCTCCAGGGGCGTGCGCGGGTCGCCGAATCGCTCGCGCGCCCACTGCGGGGAGTGGGTGCGCGGGCTGTCGGCGGGGACGCCGCGGACCGCCGGCTCGATGTAGCGGACCGCGCGTGGGCAGATCCGCTCGACCATCCACATCATCGCGTCAGGATGGGCGGCCACCCGGTAGAACGCCTTCCAGAAGGCGATCGCGGCGGTGTCTACGGCGCGGGACTGGCGGACACCGAGCATCGGACGCATCCATCGCGGGTAGGTCGCGATGATGCTCGCCCGCAGGACCGGCCGGCCGAGTTTCCGCAGCACCTTGGGCACGCGCGGCTCGATGGTCTCGAAGCCGTTGAGAATGTGGTCGACATTCGCGATCGCGGCCTCCGACGCGGAGAGGCGGTCACGCCAGTCGTCGAAGTACTTCTGCACCTCGCCGCGGGTACGCGGCACCTGTTCCTGGCGGATGGGCTGGACTTCGGCGGCGATCGCACACTGCCGCCAGTACTCGTTCTCCTCGTCGCGGCTGAGCCGGCCGGGGCCGAAGGTCTCGTAGACGTAGAGGATCGAGTGCCACGCGGTGATGTGGATCCACAGCTGCGAATCCGGGTCGTTCGAGTCGTACTCGTTGCCGGTCACCTTGTTGGTCCCGTAGGCCCGGGAGTGGACCTTCATGAGGATGTCGGACATCTTGATGACCGTCGGCGTATCGGCGAAGAGCACCGCCGAGAAGTACTCCATGGTGCGGTCGTAGCGCAGCGGGGTCCGCTGGATCACCTGGCCGGTCTCGTCCACCGCGGCGGTGAGATCGGGGTCCAGATGCTCGATGGTCACCGCCCGGGCGAAGCCCTGGAGGGCGGAGGCGGGAAAAGTCCAGACCTTCCACGCCACGGAGCCGGGGCCGAAAAGCCCTTCGTCGCTTCGGTTCTTGGTGGGTCTTGCCACGTTTTCCCCCTCGGAAGTAGCCTGCGTGAAGAAGCTCACAGCAGTTGCCGGAGAGTATTGGACACGAGCCGACCATTTGTAAAGCGTTCTCGCTAAGTTACTGGTCAACGCGCTGCCTTTCCGAGTGATCTCGCACATCCTCCTACGGCGCGTACGGTCGAACTCCCGACCCCAGGAGGCCACCGTGACCGCCGATCGCCCCGGCAATCGCCCGCACTCGACCACTGAGATACCGGAGCCGGCCCCGACCGTGGACCCGGTGACCAAGCATCCGATCGAGATCCCCTTTCAGTCGCAGCCCGCCCCCGGGCTGGCTTCCGAGCTGGTGCCCCGGGCCGACCACGGTGAGAAGTCCTGGGTGGGGCACGGGCGGCTCGAGGGTCGCCGGGCGCTCATCACCGGTGGCGACTCGGGGATCGGACGGGCGGTGGCGATCGCCTACGCGCGGGAAGGTGCCGACGTGGCGATCGGCTATCTGCCGTCCGAGCAGTCCGATGCCGATGAGGTGGCCGAGCTCGTCGGTGAAGCCGGACGCAACTGTGTGCTCCTGCCGGGGGACGTCGGCCACGAGGAGACGGCACGGGGGATCGTCCGCGACGCGGTGGCCGGTCTCGGCGGTCTGGACGTGCTGGTGCTCAACGCCGCGCGCCAGACCTACGTGGAGAACCTGGAGGATCTGAGCTCAGAGCAGTGGGCCGAGACCATGAACGTCAACGTGAACGCGCCGTTCTGGCAGATCCAGGAGGCGCTTGCGCACCTGATGCCCGGATCGAGCGTGATCTTCACATCGTCGGTGCAGGCCTACACCCCGTCGGCCGGCCTGGTGGACTATGCGACGTCGCGGGCGGCGGTCAACACCATGTCCAAGTCTCTCGCCCAGCAGCTCGCCCCGCGCGGGATCAGGGTGAACGCGGTGGCGCCGGGCCCGTTCTGGACCGCGCTGCAGGTGAGCGGCGGCAAGGACCCGGAGCAGCTGCCGTACCACGGGCAGAAGAGTCCGCTGAAGCGGCCCGGGCAGCCCGTCGAGATGGCGGGTGCGTACGTCTACCTGGCCTCGGAGGAGTCGTCGTACACCACGGGTAACACGCTCTCCGTGACCGGCGGATCGCCGACCCCCTGACCGCGGCCATCGACGACATGGGGCCGGCGCCCGAAATGGGTTCGCCCTCCCGGCCGCGATGGGCAACGGCCGGGAGGGCGAGTTCGTGGGGAGGGGCGGATCAGGTGTCGTGGATCAGGACCCCTCGCATGATCTTTCCGTCCTGCAGGTCCTGGTAGCCCTGGTTGAGGGTCTCCAGGGTGTAGGTGGTGGTGATCAGCTCGTCCAGCTTGAGCTTGCCCTCGTCGTACAGGCGCAGCAGCTTGACGATGTCGTACTGCGGGTTGGCGGATCCGAAGAGCGAGCCCTTGATGGTCTTGCCGAACAAGGCAAGCTGCGTGCCGCTGACCTGCACGGTCTTGTCGGTCATGTTGCCCAGTCCGGTGATCACCACAGTTCCGCCCTTGCCGATCACGTCAAAAGCGGCGGACACGACCGGCTCGTCGACGGTGCCTACCAGGATGAGCGCCTGATCGGCCATCTGTCCCCAGGTCAGCTTCTCCACGGCGGCGTGGGCCTCCTCGGCCGTGGCGAAGGCGTGCGTGGCGCCGAACTTCATGGCCTCGTCACGCTTGAACTGGACGGGGTCCACCACCACGACGTGGCGGGCGCCCGAGTGAACGGCTCCCTGGACGGTGTTGATGCCCAGGCCGCCGATACCGTAGATCACCACGGTGTCGCCCTGCCGGACGCCGCCCGTGTAGACCGCTGTGCCCCAACCCGAGGGCACGCCGCAGCCCACGAGGACGGCCTTGTCCAAGGGAAGCCAGTCGTCCACCTTGACGACCGAGTGCTGTGAAATCACCGAGCGTTCGGAGAAGGTGCCCAGCATGCACATGGCGCCGAAGTCCTTGCCGTCCGCGTGGAACCGGAAAGTGCCGTCCGGCATGTGGCCCTCGAGGATGGTGGCGCCCATGTCGCAGAGGTTCTGCCGACCGGTGGAGCAGTAACGGCAGGTGCCGCAGTTCGGGATGAACGAGCAGACGACGTGGTCTCCGGGCTTGACCTTGGTGACGCCGGTGCCCACGGCCTCGATCACCCCGGAGCCCTCGTGCCCGCCGACGATCGGGAAGCGGGGCGGCAGCGAGCCGTCGGAGAGGTGGAGGTCGGAGTGGCACAGGCCGGCGGCCGTGTACTTGATCAGCACCTCACCGGGGCCCGGATCGTCCAGGTCCAGTTCGATGATCTCGAAGGGCTGGTGGAGATCGAACAATACTGCTGCTTTGGTCTTCATGAGGAGGTCCTTTCGAAAGAGCGCGGCCCGCGGGGGAGCGGGGCCAAGGGAACGGGCCGGCGCGGCCCGGGCGGCCGCGACGCGGGTCTACAGCTGGATGTTGACCGAGCGGGTCTGGGTGTAGAGGTCGAGCGCGCCGGCGCCGAGCTCGCGGCCCCAGCCGGACTGCTTGAATCCGCCGAACGGCATGGCGGTGTCGAAGCCGTTGTACTGGTTCACCCACACGGAACCGGCCTGCAGGCGGCTGGCCACCTGGTGGGCCTTGGAGAGGTCCTTGGTCCAGACGCCGGCGGCCAGCCCGTACATGGAGTCGTTGGCCTGGCGGACCGCGTCGTCGACGTCGGAGAAGCGCAGGGCGGACACGACGGGACCGAAGATCTCCTCCTTCACGACCCGGTCCTCGGGCTTGACGTCCACGAACACCGTCGGCTGGATGAAGAAGCCGGTGTCGCCGTGGCGGGCCCCGCCGGTCAGGGCGCGACCGCCGTCCTCGATTCCGGCGCGCAGGTAGTAGGACACCTTGTCGAACTGGTCTTGGTCCACGACGGGCCCGAGCACGGTGTCGGGGTCGAGTCCGTGGCCGATGGTGGCCTGGGACGCGGCGTCGGCCACGGCCTGGGTGAACTCCTCGTAGATGGAGTCCTCGACGTAGAGACGCGTGCCGGCGGTGCAGGCCTGGCCGTGGTTGAACATCCACGCGGCCACCGACCCGGCCACGGCGGCGTCCCAGTCACAGTCGGCGAAGACGATGTTGGCACTCTTGCCGCCGAGCTCGAGGGAGACCTTCTTGAGGTTGCCCTTGGCGGCATCCACGATGAGCTTGCCGACCTCGGTGGAGCCGGTGAAGGCCACCTTGTCGACGTCGTCGTGGCCGGAGATGGCGGCACCGGCGTCGCCGAAGCCGGTGATGATGTTGACCACGCCGTCGGGCACGCCGGCCTCCTGGCAGACCTCGCCGAGCAGGAGCGCGGTGAGCGGGGTCTGCTCGGCCGGCTTGAGGACGAGGGTGTTGCCGGTGGCCAGGGCGGGGCCGAGCTTCCAGGCGGCCATGAGCAGCGGGAAGTTCCACGGGATGATCTGACCGCATACGCCCACGGGGACGCGCTGGGTGTAGGCGTGGAACTGCTTGTCGCCGGCGAACGGCATGGACACGGGGACGGTGGAGCCCTCGATCTTGGTGGCCCAGCCGGCGTAGTAGCGGAACACGTCCGCGGCCCAGGCCACGTCGACGGCGGTGGCGATGCCCACGGATTTGCCGTTGTCCAGCGCCTCGATCTGTCCGAACAGTTCGGCCTTGGCGTCGAGCAGGTCGCCGATGCGCCACAGGATCTGCTCGCGCTCACGCGGCTTCATGGTGGCCCAGGCGCCGTCGTCGAAGGTGCGGCGCGCGGCGGCCACCGCGCGGTCCACATCCTCGGGCCCGCCGTGCGCGACCTGGGTGATCTCGTTGCCGGTGGCGGGGTCGTAGGTGCCGAAGGTGCGGCCGTCGGCGGCGTCGACCCACTGGCCACCGATAAGCAGGCGATGCGGGCGGGCCAGGAAGTCGCGGGCCTCGGCGCCCAGGCGCTCGTCGACGGGCGCGGCGGAGCCGGTGTCGCGGGAGAGTGTGCCGGTCATGTCTACCTCCGAAGTCGGTGGCGGCCTCGGTGTGAGGCCGGTCACAGACCACTATGGAGGAGGGTCAAGGGCTCGGAGTGTTCAGATTCTGGACAATCTACGACAGGTCGAACTCGCGCATACGGGCGTAGAGGGTGGTGCGGCTGATGCCGAGCCTGCGCGCCGCCCGCGACCGCACACCGTCGCACTCGGCCAGCGCCGCGACGATCGCGTCGTACTCGCCGCGCGCGAGCGCCCCGGACGTCGGTGGTCGTCCCGTCCGGGCGCGCGAGGGCAGGTCCCCCACGTCGAGCCGCGGCGGGGTCCGCCCCTCGATCCCGTCCAGGCATTCGGTGAGGACCGCGCGGAGCGAGACCAGACCGTTGGGCAGGTCGAGACCGCCCACGGCGTCGATGAACCGCGAGGTCACCGTGGGTGCGGCGGCGCCGCGCGCGGTTGCGAGCGCGCCGACCATGGCGTGCACGATCCCCTCGAGTTCCGCGCCGCGTTCGTGCAGGGGGCGCACCGTGGTTCGTGCGCCGCACGCGTCGAGCGCCTCGGTCACGGCGGGGCGCGGGTTGTCGCGACAGGTGACGACGACGAGACCGTTCTCCATCGCGTTCAGTCGCGAGGCCAGACGGCGTAGATCAGTGTCCTCGAGGAGATCGATGTCGTCGAGAACCAGAGGGATGCCCCGGTCGCGGTGTTCCCGCAGGGCGGGGACGGCCAGTTCCTGCCAGGCCTGCCGGGCATGGTCCGCACCGGCCAGCCGCACGTGGACAGCCTCCGGGCCGGCGGTCGCCAGCGCCGCGGTCGTTCTGCCGGAACCCGACGGGCCCACCACGGCGTGTGCGCCGCGGTTCGCTTTCCGGTGGACGGTCCGCCGGGCAGCCGGCTTGTCGTCGTCGTCGGGAAACGACAGGTCGACAAGGTGGCCGCGGCGCCCGACCCGACTCGTGCTGACCCCCACCCGCCCCACCGACAGTTCCACGACATCCGCCGTCTCGCCCCGCTCCACCATCCGCCGCAGCGCCGCGATGTCCTGGGCGGCCAACCGCTCGAGGCTGGAGTTGGAGGCCAGGACCACCTCGTCGCCGAAGGCGCACGTCGGAGAGTCGGAGGAGCGCGTGCGTTCGACGAAGCGTCGCCACAGCTCGCGGTCGTCGCCCCGCGCGGTATCCACGTAACGGGCCTCGATATCGGCGACGATCTTGCGCACGAACGGCGCGAACAGGCGCGAGGCGTCGGCGTTCATGCCGGACAGGTTCACCGCGCCGACCATCCGGCTGGTGAGCGGGTCGATGATGGGGTGACCGTAGCAACTGAAGTCGCGCAGGACCTCCGCGAAGTGCTGCTCGCCGTGGATGAACACGCCGCGGCGCGTCTCGAGGGCGGTGCCGATCCCGTTGTTGCCCACCGCGTCCTCGGTGAGGATCGCACCGTCGTCGACCCCGCGCTGGAGCAGCATCCTGGAGATCCGTGCGGCGTCCCGGACCGTGCGGATGACCTGGCCCCCACGATCGGCCAACAGGAGAGTGGCACCGGTGTCCCGGAGGGCGGAGTCCAGATCGTCCAGGATCGGGCCGGCGGCCTCGGCGAGACGGTTGGCGCGCGTGGCGTGCGGGTCGGGGCTACCCGGGCGCGCACTCTGCGGGGTGAGGCCGCACAGCTCGGACCGGCGCCAGGCCAGGGTGTGCTGGTCAGGGCCGGGGGCAGGCGAGAGCGGATCGGCGAGGGGGGTCAAAGGTCACCTCCGGTGAGCGCGCGGGTGTGATCCGCACCATACCGCCGAAACCGCGTGCAGGACGACGGCGCTGGTGATCTCTCAGGTTGGGGACGGGTGGCGCGCGGCGTGCGCCGGGTGGAGCAGATGGTCCGGCGGTCCGGCCGCCCGCGTCGGCCCGGGCCGGGCTGCGAGGCGGGCCGAGACCGCGTCCGCGCACTCGGTGACGGCCTCCACGGCGCGGAACACGGCGCGGCCGGTCATCCGACGGCCGGGAGCCACCGCCACGGACCCCACCGCGCGGCCGTCCGCCCGCAGTACGGGCGCGGCCACAGAGGCCACGGCCAGGTCGGTGGCGGCCGTGAGTTCGGAGTCGGTCACGTCGATCTCGGACAGTTCCACGAACAGCTCCGACACACGGTCGCGCACGAGTGCCCCGATGCCCGACGCCTCCAGCGAGTCCGCCATCCGCAGCAGTTCGCGGCGCGCCGGGGTGAGCCGCTCGATGGACCAGCCGCGGCGGGCGATCTGCGGCAGCACCAACTCGAGGCGGTCTCTGGCGGCCGCGGTCAGTTCCCCCGACCCCGCCAACCAGCGTCGCTGCTCGGCCAGGAGGAACCGAGAGGCGAGCTCGCGGGCGAAGGGTGCGCGGATCGGGACCACGTGTCCGACGGGCATCACCTCGCGGGAGGCGGTACGCATGCCCGCGCCCACGGAGTCCACGACCTGGGCCATCCCGTCCCGGGACTCGAAGACCACGGCGGCGATCCCGGTCGCGTCGGCCAGGGCCTCGAGCGGCTGGCGGGCGGCGCGGACCAGGTCGGCCCCGGCGGCCAGCTGTGCCCCCACCTGGCGCAGGCGCGGTCCCGCACGCCACCCGCCGTCTGTCTTCTCGGCCCACTCGTCGGCCTGCATCCCGGTGAGCACGGCGTGCAGGGTCGAGCGGCTGGCGCCGACCTCGCGTGCGATCTCCGCCAGTGACAGGGGTGGGCCGTCGGTGGCGAGTGCCTCGACCACGGCCAGTACCCGATGCGTGGGTTCGTGTCGCATAGTCGACACCCTATGTCGATTAACGGATGAACGGCCACCAATTGTGTTCACGGAGGTGGAAATCCGGCCCGTGCGACGCACGATGGAGCAGATACCAGGGACAGACAGATCTGTCTGCCCGCTGTCCGGTCGGCCCTCCCGCCCGGGCCCACGACATTGGAGGTCGCATGACGACGAGGTCGGCGGTGACGCTCTCGCATCTCGACGCGCTCGAGGCGGAGTCCGTCCACATCTTCCGCGAGGTAGCCGCGCAGTTCGAACACCCGGGGATGCTGTTCTCCGGGGGCAAGGACTCCGTGGTGATGTTCCACCTGGCGCGAAAGGCCTTCTGGCCCGCGCCGATGCCGTTCCCGCTCATGCACGTCGACACGGGCCACAACTTCGACGAGGTCATCGACTACCGCGACCGCGTCGTCGACGAGACCGGGGTCCAGCTGCTCGTGTCCTACGTACAGGACGACATCGACGCCGGTCGCGTGGTCGAGGAGACCGGGCCCGGCACCAGCCGCAACCGCCTCCAGACCACCGCCCTGCTGCGTGGCATCCAGGAGAACCGCTTCGACGCGGTCTTCGGCGGGGCCCGCCGCGACGAGGAGAAGGCCCGCGCCAAGGAGCGCGTCTTCTCCTTCCGCGACTCCTTCGGCGCCTGGGACCCGCGCGCACAGCGCCCGGAGCTGTGGAAGCTCTACAACGGCAAGCACCGCAAGGGCGAGCACATTCGCGTCTTCCCGCTCTCCAACTGGACCGAGCTGGACATCTGGCAGTACATCGAGCGGGAGGACATCGACCTGCCGCCGATCTACTACGCGCACGAGCGCGAGGTGATCGAGCGCGACGGCATGCTCCTGGCCAACACCCGCTTCCTCGAGACCCTCCCCGGCGAGGAGGCCCGCACCGAGCTGGTCCGCTTCCGCACCGTCGGTGACGCCACCTGTACCGGCTGTGTGGAATCCGACGCCGTCGACAACGCCGCCGTGGTGGCCGAGGTCGCGGGAACCCGCGTCACCGAGCGTGGCGCCACCCGCGCCGACGACCGCATCTCCGAGGCCGGCATGGAAGACCGCAAGAAGGAGGGGTACTTCTGATGAGCACCGCGACCACCGAACCCACCACCGACTACACGACCGGGGACGCCGTGCTGCCCGAGGGGCACACCATGTCCGACCAGGCGCAGCTGCTCCGCATCGCCACCGCGGGATCCGTGGACGACGGCAAGTCCACCCTCATCGGTCGCCTGCTGTTCGACTCGAAGGGCATCTTCGAGGACCAGCTCGCCTCCATCGAGGCCACCTCCGCCAAGCGCGGCGACGAGTACACCGACCTCGCGTTGCTCACCGACGGGCTGCGGTCCGAGCGCGAGCAGGGCATCACCATCGACGTGGCCTACCGCTACTTCTCGACCCCGCGGCGCAAGTTCATCATCGCCGACACCCCGGGCCACGTGCAGTACACGCGCAACATGGTCACCGGCGCGTCCACAGCGGACGTGGCGATCATCCTCGTCGACGCCCGCAAGGGCGTGCTCGAGCAGACCCGGCGGCACGCCTTCCTGTCGGCACTGCTGGGCATCCCGCGCCTGGTCGTGGCCGTCAACAAGATGGACCTGGTCGACTACGACGAGGCCACCTACGAGGCCATCCGCACCGAGTTCACCGACTTCGCCGCCAAGCTCGAGGTCCACGACGTGACCTTCGTGCCGCTGTCGGCGCTCAAGGGCGACAACGTGGTCAACAGAGCGGTCGAGTCCGCTGACCCGATGCCGTGGTACACGGGCCCGGCGCTGCTCGATCACCTTGAGAACGTGCACATCGCCTCGGATCGCAACCTCACCGACGTCCGGTTCCCGGTCCAGTACGTGATCCGGCCCCAGCGCGCCGACGGACTGGATCACCGCTCGTTCGCGGGCACCATCGCCGGCGGGATCATCAAGGTCGACGACGACGTCGTGGTCATGCCGTCCGGTCGGCAGTCAACGGTCAAGGCGATCTGGGGTCCGGGCGGGGCCGAGCTGGATGAGGCCGCCGCACCCGCCGCCGTGACCATCGCGCTCAACGACGAGATCGACATCGTTCGCGGCGAGATGATCGCGCGGCCGGGCAACCGCCCGCACCAGGGCACCGAGCTCGAGGCCATGGTCTGCTGGTTCGCCGACGACGCGACGCTGACCACCGGCAAGCGGTACATCATCAAGCACACCACCCGCGACACCAAGGCGATGGTGACAGGCCTGGAGTACCGGCTCGACATCAACACCCTGCACCGCGACCCGGACGCCACCGAGCTCGAGCTCAACGAGATCGGCCGCATCGGCCTGCGCACGCAGAACCCGCTGATGTACGACCCGTACCGCCGCAACCGCGACACCGGGGCGTTCATCGTCGTGGACGAGCTCTCCGGCGACACGGTCGGCGCGGGCATGATCATCGGGCCCGCCACCAGCGGCTCGAACGTGGTCTGGCACGCCGGGACCGTGCAGCGAGGTGACCGCGGCCAGGGCCGCACCCTGTGGTTGACCGGCCTGTCGGGCTCGGGCAAGTCCACGATCGCCTCCGAGGTCGAGCGGCTGCTCATCGAATCCGGGCATCCCGCCTACATCCTGGACGGCGACAACCTGCGCCACGGCCTCAACGCCGACCTGGGCTTCTCCGCCGAGGACCGGGCCGAGAATATCCGCCGCACCGCGGAGGTGGCCGCACTCTTCGCGGACGCCGGCGTTGTCGTCATCTGCTCTCTCATCTCGCCCATGCGCGCCGACCGCGACGCGGCGCGCGCCGTCCACGCCAAGGCCGACCTGCCGTTCACCGAGGTGTTCGTCGACACGCCCCTGGCCGAGTGCGAGGCCCGCGACCCCAAGGGCCTCTACGCCAAGGCGCGCGCGGGCGAGATCGCCGAGTTCACCGGTGTCTCCGCGCCGTACGAGCCACCGCTGACCCCGGACCTGCACATCCGTCCCGAGGACGGCACCGCAGAAGAGGTCGCGCAGCGGATCGTCAGCACGCTCCTGGGAATCTGAGTCGGTGCCCGAGGCGCTCTGGACCTACGACTCACTGGGCCTCCTGGTCGTCAGCGCCGTGATCGGCGTGGTGATCGGTCTGACGGGGATGGGCGGCGGCGCGCTGATGACGCCCGCGCTCATCCTCTTCGGGATCCCGCCCACCGCCGCGGTCGCCAACGACCTGGTGGTCAACGCGGTCAACAAGGTCGTCGGCGCGGGCGTGCACTGGCGGCACGGCAAACCGAACCTCAAGATCGCCTTCTGGCTGATCATCGGCTCGGTCCCCACCGCGTACCTCGGCGCCTGGCTGGTGCACGCGGTGGGTGCCGAGGATGTGCAGGGGATGCTCAAGATGGCGATCGGGGCGACGCTCATCGTGGCCTCCACCGCCTACTTCCTCCGGGCGTTCTTCGAGATGTCGGGCAGGATACGAACGGGCGACGACGCGGACCCGCCGGTCAAGCCCGTACTCACCCTGCTGGTCGGTGTGGTCGGTGGCCTGATGGTCGGCATCACCTCGGTCGGATCGGGGACCGTCATCATGATGTGCATCATGCTGCTGTACCCCACGCTGGCGGCGCTGCGGCTGGTGGGAACCGACCTCGTGCAGGCCGTCCCGCTGGTGATCGCGGCCGCGATCGGGCACGTCATGGTGACCGGCGTCGACTGGACCCTGCTGCTGCCGCTGCTCGTGGGCGGCGCCGTGGGAACGTTCTTCGGCTCGAGGTTCGCCGGTCTCGTGCCGGGCGGGCTCATCCGCCGCGGGATCACGATCGTGCTGGCTGTGACCGCCTCGGCGATGCTCGGCGCCTCGCCGCTGCTGATCGGCGTGATCGCGCTGGTGTTGCTGACCGTCGGCCCGCTGGTGTGGAAGTTGCTGGTGCGTCGCTACTCAGTGCATCTGGGCCAGCCCGCAGAACCGGCGCGCGTCTGACGCCGGCCCGCGCGGTACGACCCGTGCGGTCCGGTGGCGCGTCACCCATCCGCGGGTGACACTCCTGCGGTGCCCAACACCGACCTCATGTACGCGGTCGTCGGAGCGGCGCTTCTCGTCGGTTCCATCCTGCCGCGACTGCTCCGGGAGCGGGTTCTGTCCGCGCCGATCGTCGTGGTTGGCGTCGGCATGCTCATCGGTTGGCTCATGCCGAGTGAGTCAACACTCGTCGATGTCATCGAGCACGCGGAGCTCGCCGAGCGGATGGCGGAGGTCACCGTCATCGTCGCGCTCTTCGGCGTCGGGCTGGCGCTCGACCGGCCACTGACCTTCCGCGGCTGGAGCACCACGTGGCGCCTGCTCGTCATCGGGATGCCGCTGTCGATCGCCGGCGTCGCGATGCTCGGGTGGTGGGCCCTTGGCCTGACCCCGGCGGTCGCGGTTCTTCTCGGGGCCGTACTCGCCCCTACCGACCCGGTGCTGGCCTCCGACGTGCAGGTGGAGGGGCCCGGGCACGGGGAGGGCGAGAAGGTCGACGACGAGCACGACGAGGCCCGCTTTGCTCTCACCTCGGAGGCGGGCCTCAATGACGCACTCGCGTTCCCGTTCGTCTACCTCGCGATCTTCCTGGCCACCAGAGGGCCGCTCTCGGAATGGGGGTGGTCGTGGGCGGCGTGGGACCTCGTCGGCAAGACGGTCATCGGGGCCGTGGCCGGGTGGATCATCGGCCGGCTGGTGGGCGCGGGCCTCTACCGTGTCCGCATCGGGGAACACCGCCTGGTGGGGTACGCCGAACCCGCGGCCGCGGTGGCCACTCTGCTCCTGGCCTATGGAATCGGCGAGTTGGTGGGCGGCTGGGGATTTCTGGCGGTGTTCTGCGCGGCTCTGGGAGTGCGCGCGGCCGAGCGACACGACGAGAAGCACGCCCGCGCCCACGAGTTCATCGAGTTCACCGAGCATCTGCTCACGCTGTTGGTCCTGCTGGTGATCGGGGCATCGTTCATTTCGGACGCGATCTTCCGGCTGGAGTGGTCGCACGCCGCGGTCGCTGCCGGAGTCCTGCTGGTGATCAGGCCGCTCACGGCCTGGGTCGCACTGCTGGGCGATCGCAGGCTGCGGCGCCCCGAGCGCCTCTTCGTCGCCGCCTTCGGGGTGCGGGGCGTCGGATCACTGTTCTATCTCTGCTACGCCATGGGCTACTTCTCGAAGGACGACGGCTGGTCACTCTGGCCCGCGGTGTCACTGGTGATCGTCGCGTCCATTGTCCTCCACGGTGCGGCGGCGTCCCCGGCCTTGAGAGCGCTCACGCACTACCGTCGGAGGAGCCGGACGACCTGAGGTCGGCCGCCGGCGTCAGCGAGGCTCCCACGCGTCGGTGTCGAGCGTCAGCTCGTGGACCTCGCCCGGCAGCTGCCCGTTCGCCAGATCGGCGATCGTGACTGCGTCCATCACCCGGCGCAAGGCCGCCCGCGAGGCGATCCACACGTGCTGCAGGACCGCGGCCCGTTCGTTGTAGACCACCGACTCCGGACGGACGTCGTAGACGCTGACGAGGGGGCCGTCGACGGCCCGCAGGACATCGGCGACGGTGATCCCCGAGGCCTCGCGGCCCAGGAACCACCCACCGGTCTTGCCGCGGCGGCTGGCCACGATGCCGGCCCTGCGCAGGTCGGACAGGATCGCCTGGAGAAAACCGTGCGGTATTTCCTGTCGCCGTCCCAACTCCTCCGCGCTCAGCGGGTTCTCGCGGGGATCGTCGTCGGGGCTGGCCAGCTGGGCCGCCGCGAGTTCGACGAGCGCGCGCAGCGCATAGTCCGATTTCGCGGTGACCCTCATGCGGAACAGTGTCCCAGAGCCGGGCCGGCGCCGGGCAGGGGAGTGGGGCGCCCCGGCCCGGGTCAGGCGGGGTCACGTGCGCGCGGGGTCCGTTTCCTCGTCCGCGGCGGGTCCGGCCGCGGTGGTTGTGGTCCCGTCGACGGCCTCGTCGTCGTCCCGACCCCGGGCCCCGCGCTCCACGGCGCCGTGGTCCCGGACGCGCCGCTCGGCGCGCACCGCCCACACGATCCCGGCGATCCACGCGGCGGCCAGGGCGACCAGGATCGGCGTCACGGCGGACGCGGGCGCGTCGGCCCAGAGCAGCAGGGTGCGGGAGTTGGTCACCACGATCAGGCCGCCGGCCGCGGTGCCGAGCACGCGCGCGGGCAGGTGCTTGACGAGCCAGGCCGCGAGCGGCGCCACGAGCACGCCGCCGATGAGCAGCGCGGCGGCGTAGCCCCAGTTGATGCCCGCCGCGCCCAGCCCCACGAGGAAGCCGAGCGAGCCACCCACGGCCACCACGAACTCGGAGGTGTCGATGGAGCCGACGACCTTGCGCGGCTCGACCCGGCCCGAGGACAGCAGGGACGTGGTGCCGACCGGGCCCCACCCGCCGCCGCCGAGCGAGTCGAGCGTGCCGCCGACCAGCCCGAGGGGTACGAGGAACCCGGTGCGGACGCGGCCGCGGAATTCGGGCCGACGCCCGCCCAGGGCGAGGAAGCGGTACAGCACGTACAGGCCCAGCGCGAGCAGGATTGCGCCGACGACCGGGGTGGCCGCGTCGGCGGGGAGGCTTGACAGGACGGTCGCCCCGGCGAAGGCGCCGATCGCGCCGGGGACAGCGAGGATGCGCACGATCCGCCAGTCCACGTTGCCGAGTTTGTGGTGGGAGATCCCGGAGGCGAGCGTGGTGCCGATCTCGGCGAAGTGCACGGAGGCCGAGGCTGCCGCCGGCGCGATTCCGGCGGCGACCAGCAGCGTCGTGGACGTGACGCCGTAGGCCATGCCCAGCGACCCGTCGATGAGTTGGGCGATGGCGCCGACGACGCCGAGCACGATGAGTGTCTTCACGGATGACCCTTCAGGGTAGTGACTTCATTAAGTTGACTAGAACAGTAGACATAAGCGACGGGCGCTGTCTAGACCGATCTGTCTACGCCGTTGGCGTCCGCTGTTTCGGCCCGCCTCCTAGGCTGGGGGCATGACCGCCACGCGTACCCCGGACCAGCAGCTCGCCGTCGATCTCGCAGCGGAGGCCGGACGCCTGCTCGTCGAGTTGCGAACCTCGGGCCCGACTGGCCGGGAACTGGGCGATCTCGGTGACCGCCGCGCCAACACGCTGCTGCTCGACCGGCTCGCCGCGGAGCGCCCCGGTGATGCGGTGCTGTCGGAGGAGTCGAAGGACGACCTCGCGCGCGTCGACGCCGATCGCGTCTGGATCATCGACCCGGTCGACGGCACTCGCGAGTACGGGCTCGGCGACCGGCCGGACTGGGCCGTGCACGTCGCGTTGTGGGAGCGAGCGGGAGACCCGGCACGGTCGCGTCTCACCGCCGCGGCGGTGTCGCTGCCGGCGCTCGGCGTGGTGTTGGGGGTCGACGACGACGAGAACTACGCCGACCCGGCCGGCAATCACGGGGTGGACGGCAGTGGCCTGCTGGACCCCCGCACGGATTCCCGGCCGCGCATCGTGCTCTCGGCATCGCGGCCTCCGGCCTTCGCGGACGCGGTCGCCCGCGCGGTGGGTGGCGAGCTCGTCCCGCTGGGGTCAGCCGGTGCCAAGGCCGCAGCGGTGGTGCGCGGGGAAGCCGACGCCTACATTCACGCCGGTGGCCAGTATCAGTGGGATTCGGCCGCTCCAGCCGGGGTCGCGCTGGCCCGCGGGTTCGTCGCGCTGAGGGTGAACGGTGACCCGCTCGAGTACAACGTGGCCGAAACCTTCCTGCCGGACCTCGTGGTGTGCCGCGCCGACCTCGCGGACGCGATCCTCGAGGCGATCGGCTCCGTGGCCGGCTGAGCCGACGGCCACACTCGGCTCGCTCGCGACAGATTCGGCGGCGAGGGGGCTGGTACTGGTCGGACCCGCTGACCTGCGGTGCCGTGAACCGTCCTTTCAGGGCAGCCCAGGTCAAGGCCCTGCGGGGCCCTGCCGGGAGGCCGCCCACGACCGGCGCTCGCCGGCCCGGCGTTCTCGCCCGACGACTCGCAGCAGGAGAGGGCTCTGGGATCGGCCGGCGTGAACTCGGCTTTCAGTTCCTTGTTCAGCTTCATGGCTGCGAGCGGACTTCCGCCGTGCTGTGCCGCGCTTGAGTCCTTGGGTACGGTTCGACTGTGGCCGCGCACGGAGACGAGGAACCGACGGACCGGGGAGATACCGCCGGCACGGGTCCGGAGCCCGAAGTCTGGCGCCTGGTGCATCCGCGTCACGGCACGCTCGAGGTTGCGGTGGGCGGCCCGGCGCAGCTGCGCACGGTTGACCCGGGTTTTCCGCGCAAGAAGAGGGAAGACGACGACACTGCCGTAGACGACAGCGCGCCCTCCAATCCCGGGTACGTCCTCCTGTACGACGGGGATGTGGTGGCCCGTGCCCACCGGGTCGGCAATCACAAGGTCTCGATCACCGGTGATCCGCCCGACCGCGGGAAGTTCACCGGTAACCTCTCGGTTCTCTCGGGCCCGCGGGTACAGATGCGCAGCAGCGCGTTCGCGACGACGGTCCGCCAGGTGACCTTCCGCGAGGGCAGCGAGGTCGTTTACTTTGATCCGCCGCCGGGGTCCGCGGCCGAAGCCCGCCTCGAAGCGATCGCCGCCTCCCCGTGGAAGCGGGTGGTCTATCCGGTTGCCGCGGGGGTGGGTAAATCCGGGTGGGCGATCGCGATGATCGTGTTGCTCCCGTTGATCGGCCGAGTGCTGAGCCCGATCCTGGACTGGATCGCTGAGCGGATACCCGACATCGATATCCCGTGGCCCGATATCTCGCTACCGAGCATTCCGTGGCCGGACATCTCTCTCCCGACGATTAACCTCCCCGAGGTGAACGTCCCGGGCTGGGTCGAATTCCTGCTCGAATACTCGAAGGTGTGGGTGCCGCTGTTGGTCGGCGTGGCGATCGCGGTGGTGGCGGTCCGGCATTCGCAGAAGTCCCGTCGCATCAAACGCGAATGGGAGTCAGCGGGAGAAGTTCAGGAGTGAGCCGGGAACAGAACCGGCCCGGCCGCGCGGGTGCGGGGCCGGACCGGGCGCTGCTGCCGGGTGGGCGACGCCGGGTGGCGTCAGGGGGTCACTTGTCGGTGACCAGCGCGCCGGCGATCGCCAGCATGAAGGCGTCCTTGGACAGGGACATGCCCTCCTGGCTCGGGCGGATCCCGTCGGACTCGGTCATGGCGGGGTTGCGGAAGTACATCGAGAGCAGGCCGGCGGAAAAGACACCGAGCGCCGCGCCGGCGACCCTCTTGGGCACGATCGGCGTCAACAGCGCCGCGCCGATGCCGATCTCGGAATAGGCGACGAACTTGCCGAAGGTATCGGGGTCCATCTCGGCCACCGCGGGGACGCCGGTGGCGGCGAAGCCCTGCAGGCCCGCAGCTGCCTCGGTGGGCATACCGCGCTTGCTCCAGCCGGAGTTGAGGACGAACGCGCCGGTGATTCCGCGGAGGATGGCATTGGACAGGCTCATGGGGGTGCTCCTTCGATCGGGGTCTGAATGTGTGATTGACGTGACCCTTAGGTGACGTGACACCAACTAGCCTAACGCAGACGACGCCGGATGTAATCCCCGCAGCATCCGTAGCTGATCGGCCCTGAGATTCAGCGTGGCGGATGCGCTCGGGGCTCGTCGGTGGAAAGGTCGCCGGTATGAGCACGATCAGAACCGACACCAACACCGACCGGCCCGACCCGGACACCGACCCCGACGAGGGCAAGCCCGACTCGCCGACGTCGCTCACCGGCTCGGCGTGGAAGATCGGCATCAAGAGGGCTGTCGGTGAGTTCTCACGTGACCAGTGCACCGACCAGGCAGCCGGCCTGACCTACTTCGCGGTCCTGTCCCTGTTCCCGGCATTATTGGCCGTGGTCTCACTCCTCGGTGTGTTCGGCCAGGGTCAGGCCACCGTCGATGCGGTGATGGAACTGCTCGAGGGCGCCGCGCCGGAAGAGACGCTTGCCGCTCTCCGTGGGCCCATCGACTCGCTGGTCACCACCCCGGCAGCCGGGTTCGCGCTGATCGCCGGTATCGCGGGGGCCCTGTGGTCGGCCTCGGGCTACGTCGGCGCGTTCGCCCGGGCCATGAACCGGGTCTACGAGGTCGAGGAGGGCCGCCCCTTCTGGAAGCTCAAGCCGTCCATGCTCCTGCTGACCGCCGTCATCCTGGTCCTGATCTGCATCGCCGGGCTCCTTCTGGTGATCAGCGGACCGATCGCGGCCTGGGTGGGCGACCTGATCGGACTGGGCGATACCGCGGTCACGGTGTGGAACATCGCCAAGTGGCCGGTGCTCCTGCTCGTCGTCGTCGTCATCCTGGCCGTCCTCTACGGATTCGCGCCCAACGTCCGGCAGCCCAAGTTCCGCTGGATCTCCATCGGCGCGATCGTCGCGCTGCTCGTGTGGGCCGTGGCCACCGGCGCCTTCGTGGTGTACGTGACCAACTTCGGCTCCTACAACGCCACCTACGGCTCGCTCGCCGGCGTCATCATGTTCCTGCTCTGGCTCTGGATCACCAACAACGCGTTCCTCTTCGGGGCCGAGGTCGACGCCGAGGTCGAGCGCGCCCGCGAACTGCAAGCCGGCATGCACGCCGAGGAGGCCATCCAGCTGCCGCCGCGGGACACCACGGCCAGCGACAAGGCCGAGGACAAGCGGCAGCAGACCATCGACGACGCGGCTGACGTGCGCCGCGAGGCCCAGGCCGAGCAGGCCCGCAACCGCACCTGACCGGCCGGCCTCGGACCCCCGGCCCGCCGGGAGCGCTGGAGGCTCGGACGGGCAGTCGCTGGAGCGGGTGCCGGCGGAGGACAGGGTCGTACACCGCTGCTGCTCTGCCCGGTGCGGCCGGTGGTGTTGGCTGTCGGGGTGGCGCGGCTGACCGGGGAAAGGCCCCGCAACGGCGACAATCGGGGGCATGACCCCAGGAAGCAACGGCACGGCGATACGCAGACGACTGCGCGTTGTCTGGCTGGTGCTCACGCGCTCGATCTCCGAGTTCCTGCGCGACCGCGGCCCCGATCTCGCCGGCTCCCTCACGTATTACGGCGTGCTCTCGCTGTTCCCCGCGATCCTCGTGGTGATCTCGCTGCTCGGCGTGTTCGGCCAGGGCTCGCGGACCGTCGACGCGGTAATGGACATGCTCTCCGACGTGGCGCCGGGGGCGATCCTGGACCCGATCCGCGCCCCGGTCGAATCGCTGGTCACGGCCCCCACCGCGGGGCTCGCGCTGATCGTCGGTACGACGGTCGCCCTGTGGTCGTCCTCGCGGTACGTCTGGGCGCTCGGCCGTGCGATGAACAGGGTGTTCGGCGTCGAGGAGGGGCGGCCGCTGTGGCGGGTGCTGCCGGCCGGGCTGGGGCTGACGGCGTTGCTCATCGTGCTGGTCGCCTTCGGCGGACTGGCGTTGGCGTTCACCGGGCCGGTCGCGGCGACCGTCGGCGGGTGGATCGGGATGGGGAGCGAGGCCGTGGCCGTGTGGGAGCTGGCCAAGTGGCCGGCCACCCTGATCACCGCGATCGTCGCACTGGCCGTGCTCTACCGGTTCGCGCCCAACGTCTCCGGCCGCCGGTTCCACTGGATCTCGCTCGGCGCGGCCGCGGCGTTGGTCATCATCGCTGCGGCGACCGCAGGATTCAGCTTCTTCGTCGTCAACTTCGGCAACTTCAACGAGGTCTACGGTTCGCTGGCCGGGGTGATCGTGTTCCTGCTGTGGCTGTGGCTGGTCAACATCGCCGTGGTTTACGGGGCGCGCCTCGACGCCGAGGTGCTCCGGGTCCGCCAGCTGCGGGCCGGTATCCCGGCGGCGGAGTCGATCCGGGTGACCCCGCGCGACACCCGCGCGCTCGTCGCGCGCGAACGCAGACGGGCCGCGATGATCGCCGAGTACCGGGCGATGCTGAGCGAACCAGACGGAGCGGGCCGCGACGCAGGTATGGCCGGAGCGGAGGCCGAGCAGCGGTAGGGTTGCACCCATGCGCCTCGTCGTCACCGGGGGAGCCGGGTTCATCGGCGCCAACTTCGTCCGCACCGTCGTCCGCGAGTACCCGTCGGCCCACGTCACGGTGCTCGACTCCCTGACCTACGCCGCCAACCGCGCGAGCCTTGCCGACCTGCTCGGGGAGGGCTCCGGCGGAACGGCCCGCGTCGATCTGGTGGAGGCGGACTGCGCGGACGCGGCCGTGACCGACCAGCTGGTCGCCGAGCTCGCCGGCCCGGGCGACGCCGTGGTGCACTTCGCGGCCGAGAGCCACAACGACAATTCGTTGGCCACGCCGTGGCCGTTCGTGCACTCCAACATCGTCGGAACCTACACGGTTCTCGAGGCGTGCCGCCGTCACGACGTCCGTCTGCACCACGTCTCGACCGACGAGGTGTACGGGGACCTGGAGCTGGACGACCCGGCCAAGTTCACCCCGGCCACGGCCTACAACCCGTCGAGCCCGTACTCGGCCACCAAGGCCGGCGCCGACATGCTCGTCCGCGCCTGGGTGCGCAGTTTCGGGCTGCGGGCCACCATCAGCAACTGCTCCAACAACTACGGGCCGTACCAGCACGTGGAGAAGTTCATCCCGCGGCAGATCACCAACATCCTCGACGGTCGTCGCCCGCGCCTCTACGGGAGCGGGGCCAACGTGCGGGACTGGATCCACGTCGACGACCACAATTCGGCCGTGCTGCGGATCCTCGCCGATGGCGAGCTCGGCCGCACCTACCTCATCGGCGCCGACGGCGAGCAGTCGAACCTGCAGGTCATGCGGACGATCTGCAAACTGATGGGCGTTAGTGGAACGGACGGCGATCCCGGGTTCGACCACGTCACGGACCGACCCGGCCACGACCTGCGATACGCGATCGACGCGAGTGCCACCCGGGAGGAGCTGGGCTGGGCGCCCCGGCACACCGATCTGCGCGCGGGGCTGCAGCAGACCATCGACTGGTACACGGCCAATCGGGACTGGTGGGAGCCGGTCAAGGAACGCGTCGAGGCGAGGTACGCGAGCACGGAGAAGGTGCTGTGAAGGGAATCATCCTGGCCGGCGGCAGCGGCACCCGGCTGCGGCCGCTCACGTCGGCCACCAGCAAGCAGCTCATGCCGGTGTACGACAAGCCGATGATCTACTACCCGCTGTCCACGCTGATGTTGGCGGGGATCCGCGACATCCTGATCATCACCACGCCCGAGGACTCGCCCCGGTTCCGCCGCCTGCTGGGCGACGGTTCGCAGTTCGGGATCTCGCTGAGCTACGTCGAGCAGGCCGAACCCGACGGTCTGGCGCAGGCGTTCGTCCTGGGTGCGGACCACATCGGCGACGAGCCGGTGGCGCTCGTCCTGGGCGACAACATCTTCTACGGCCCCGGCATGGGTACCCGGCTGCGCCGTTTCTCGCAGGTCGACGGCGGCGCGGTGTTCGCCTACCAGGTGTCGAACCCGCAGGAGTACGGCGTGATCGACTTCGACGCCGAGGGGCGCGCCGTCAGCCTGGAGGAGAAGCCGGAGAACCCGGCCTCGGACTTCGCGGTCCCGGGCCTCTACTTCTATAGCGCCGACGTGGTGGAGGTGGCGCGCGCACTGGAGCCGTCGGCGCGCGGCGAGTACGAGATCACCGACATCAACCGCCATTACCTGCGGCAGGGTCGCCTGCAGGTGGAGGTGCTGCCCCGCGGCACCGCGTGGCTCGACACCGGCACGCACGACTCGCTCCTCGACGCGGGCAATTACGTGCGGACGATCGAGGACCGTCAGGGTCTCAAGATCGGCTGCCCGGAGGAGGTGGCGTGGCGGATGGGATATATCGACGACGACGAGCTCACCGAACGCGCCCGGGAGCTCATCAAATCCGGTTACGGTTCCTACCTCCTCCAGATCCTCCGTCGCGAGAAGGGCAGGCGGTCGTGACGTCGGCTGCGGGCGGGGACGGCTCCGAACCGGCCGACGCAGGCCCGAGCGGGCCCTGGGACTCGAGCCCGAGTGGTTTGCCGCGCATCCTCGTGCCGGGTGGCCGCGGCCAACTGGGGCGGGCTCTGGCGGGGCTCGCCCGGGGCAAGGCCGTGACCCCGGGGAGGGACGAACTCGACATCACCGACCCCCGCTCCATCGCGACTGCTCTCGACCGTCTCGCCCCGGAGGTGGTGGTCAACGCGGCCGCGTACACGGACGTGGACGGCGCGGAGTCCGATGAGGAGGGCGCGACCGCGCTCAACGTCGACGGCCCGCGGGCACTGGCGGCGGCGTGCCGCGAGCGGGGTATCCGCCTGGTCCACATCAGCACCGACTACGTGTTCTCCGGCGACGTGCCCGGCGGGGGCGACCCGGCGACCGCGCCCGCGCTCCAGCCCCACGACCCGACGGCTCCCGTCACGGTCTACGGCCGTACCAAGCTCGCCGGCGAGCGGGCCGTGTACGAGGAGTTGCCGGAGGCGACGGTGATCCGCACCGCCTGGCTCTACACCGGGGCGTGGCGGGTGATCGAGAACCAGCCGGGGAGCGACTTCGTGGCCACGATGATCCGCCTGGAGTCCGAGCGCGAGACGCTGAACGTGGTGAACGACCAGTGGGGCTCGCCCACCTACGTCTCGATCTTCGCCGATCAGGTGCTGATGTTGCTCGCCGCGGAAAAGGCCGGGGAGGCCAATGCCCACGGGCGCACGCACCACGTCACGGGCGGCGGCCGCGCAACCTGGTTCGATCTCGCCCGGACCGTATTCCAGTACCTCGGCGCCGACCCCGAGCGCGTGCGTCCGTGCTCGAGTGACGAGTTCCCCCGGCCTGCGGCCCGCCCGAAGTTTTCCGTGCTCGGGGACACCGCGTGGCGTGAGCTCGGACTGGCACCAACGCGGACCTGGAGAGAGGACCTCGTCCCGGGGATGTCCTATCTGACGTCACAGCGCGAATAGGTCGCTCTCGGCCAACGCGGCACCTCGTCGTCGTCGTTCTCACAACGCTCTCACCCGGCGGACAGCGACGGACCACGGTGAGCGGGTACTCCGTCACGCCTGTCAGGCGGGACGGACCCGCATGGCCGACGGCGCCGCGATCGGGGCGCGCGTGGTGAGCCGCGGCAGACTCAGTCCCTGGTGCGCCTTGGAGATCCGGCCGAACACCGCGCTGCGGTCCATGGGGCGATGCGGCAGGTCCAGCGCGCGGCGGACGTCCGACGGGACCAGGCTGGCGGCGGCATCCACCACGGTGGTGCAGGACCGGTGCGCGGTGACCGAGTTCTCGGCGACGCCGGGGCAGGCGTTGGCGTTCTCCCGTAGCTGGCGGGCCGCGCGCCGACCCGCGGTGGTGGCGCGGGCCCGGTCGCGGGAACTGCGCAGGAGCTGCTCGAGCTCGCGGGCCGAGGTGGGGAACGCGCCGGCGCCCTGCAGGTGCGCGATGCCGGCCCACTGGCGGACGTACTCGTCCGACTCGGCCGGAGTGAGGGGCTTGGCGGCGAAACGCTGGTACGCCGCCAGCAGCGACCAGGCGGTGGCGGCCTGCGCCCAGCACGCCAGCTCCGGGTCGGCGCCGTAGTAGTAGTCGCCGTGCTCGGTGGTGCCGCTGAGCGAACTGCGGTCCCGGTGGGCGTGGTCGATGGTCACCATCGCGTCGTCGACCGTCCCGAACGTGGTGATCTCCACCAGGTCGTGCAGGTAGTCGTCCACGATCCACGGGTTCCTGGCCGCGCTGCCGGACCCGACGATCGCGGCAAACGCCGGGTTCGCGAGCAACATGAGCAGGGCCGTGGTGACGCCGAGCGGGGTGGCCGCGTCGCCGTGCACGCGCCAGATCGGATCGCCCGGGCGGAACCACCGTGGGCCCGGGACGTCCAGCACAGAGCACACCGGTGAGTCCGACGCGTCGCGTGGAGCGAGTGGAGACACAGGCACCCCCCTGGGTTTCGTGAGCCGCCCGAGGGGCGGCCGGCTGGGACCTGGTGGCGACTTTAGCGCGGCAGGGCCCGGACGGCGGGACGCACGGGCACATTCCGTGCGGCGTGTTCCGTCGCGAACCGCGCGATCACGACCGCGCGCTGCCCTCTAGGCTGGGCGTGAACCGCCACCAGACACTGACGTCGCAAGGAGTCGGCCGTGACAAACCCCCCTCTTCCCTCCCCCCGTACGGGTCCGGTAGTTCCTGATCGGTTCGCCGGTCGGACCGCGATCGTCACCGGCGCCAGCCGCGGCATCGGCCTGGGGATCGCCCGCAGGCTCCTGGCGGAGGGAGCCTCGGTGGTCATCACCGCACGCGGGCAGGAGGGACTGGACGCCGCCCTCGCCGAGCTCGACGCGCCGGGGCGGGTGGTCGCCGTGGCCGGGAAGAGCGACGACGAGGACCATCAGCGCGAGACCGTCGACCGGGCGGAGTCCGAGTTCGGGCCGGTCGACTTCCTGGTCAACAACACCGGTATCAACCCGGTGTTCGGGCGGACCGTGGACCTCGACATGTCGGCGGCCCGCAAGATCGCCGAGGTCAACACGCTGGGCACCCTGGCGTGGACCCAGAAGGTGTACCACTCGGGGCTGGGCGAGCGTGGTGGCGCGGTGGTCAACATCGCCTCGATCGCCGGGCTGGCGCCGTCGCCGGGGATCGGCTGGTACGGCTCGACCAAGGCCCTGGTGATGCGGCTGACGCAGGAACTGGCCGTGGAGGTCGGCCCGGCGGTGCGTGTCAACGCGATCGCGCCGGGTGTGGTCAAGACCCGCTTCGCCGAGGCGCTGTACGACGGCCGCGAGGAGGCCATGTCCGCGGTGCTGCCGGCCGGGCGGCTGGGGGTGCCCGACGACATCGCCGGCCCCACGGCGTTCCTGCTCTCGGACGATTCGCACTGGATCACCGGCCAGACCCTGGTCGTGGACGGAGGCGCCCATATGGTCGGCGCGGGATTGCAGGGCTGAGATGACGTCTATTCAGGAGTTCTGTGCCTCCACCGGGCGCAGCCTCGAGGCGAGCCCGCCGATGGCGGTGGCCGCGCAGCCGCTGACGTGGGTGGACAGCCCGCCGTGGCAGCGCATCGAGTCCCCGGAGCCGTCCGCGGTGATCTACGTGGACCCGGGCGCGCACCGCGACGGGTTCTCGCCGAACGCGGTGGCGACCTGCGCGCGGGTGTCCCCGCCGATGCCGACCGAGCAGGCTGTCGAGATGATCGTCTCGACCGCCGACGCGCTGACCGGCTGGGCCCTTCTCGAGCAGGTCGCCGGCGAGGGCGACGAGACCGCCGGCGCCGTCCGCAGTGTCTACCGCTACCTGCGCGGCACCTACACCGCCGAGCCGGGGGAGATGGCCACCTCGAGCCTGATCGTGGGGTGGAGCGATTCCGAGGCCACCTACGTCTTCCAGTTCGTCGTCACCGGGTGGCGCGAGGACACCGCGCTGCACGACGACGCCATGGGTTGCCTCCTGCTGGGCGAGTGGACGGCTGCGCAGATCGTCGACGCGATGCGGGGTTAGGGTGGTCGGCGTCCCCGCACGGGGGCGTCCTCGATCTCGGGAAGGCGGGACCGTCAGTGCAGCTTCGGGAACTCAGTGTGACGGGGGCGTGGGAGATCACCCCTCGCCAGATCGCGGACGACCGTGGCGCGTTCCACGAGGCGTTCACCGATCCCGCGTTCCGGCGCATGACCGGCCACCGCCTCGACCTCGCACAGGTCAACGTGTCCGTGTCCGCCGAGGGGGTGCTGCGGGGCCTGCACTTTGCGGAGGTCCCCCCGGGGCAGGCCAAGTACGTGCTGTGCCCTGCGGGGACGGTCTTCGACGTCATGGTGGATGTCCGGGTCGGCTCACCTACGTTCGGTGAGTGGGCGGGCGTCATCCTCGATTCGACCGAGCAGCGGGCGGTCTACGTCCCCGAGGGCGTAGCGCACGGCTTCCTCTCGCTCGAGCCGCAGTCCACGGTGATGTACCTGTGTTCGGAGGGGTGGCGGCCCGGTGCCGAGCACGTGATCGACCCATTCGACCCCAAGATCGCGATCGACTGGCCCTCGATGGCCCTGGACGGCACGCCCATTGACCACGTCATGAGCGAGCGCGATCGCGGCGCCCCCGGCCTGCTGGACGTGGCGGCGGCGGGTCGGCTGCCGAAGTGGGACGACTGCGTGGCGTACACCGACCGTCTGCGTGAGGCCACGCCGCGTGTGGACGAGGAGTGGCGCCCGGCCCACTGAGCGCGATCGGCCACGCGGTGTGGCGCGTATCCCAGGGGCGGCAGGTGGCGTGGGCGCCCTCCTGCGCATACCCTATGGGGTATGTAGTCCGATGGTTCGGTCGGCGCGATACGGTGTCGGGTAGGCCATGGGAGAAGTCGACACGATCACAAGGAGATCACCATGTGTTACCCCGTCACCTGCACCGTCTGCGGCAAGACCACCTGGGACGGCTGCGGCCAGCACATCGACGACGTCAAGGTCGGAGTCCCCGCCGAGCAGTGGTGCGACGGGCAGCACGCCACCGCGACGGGGGCGTAGTCCGCCCCTTTCGCCACGTCAGGCCGTGGCCGAGGGGTAGAACCGAGGAAACGACTCCTCGTCCCCTTACCGGAGGCCCACGGTGAACACCCCCTACGTCCGTGTCGAGCGCAGCGGTCCGATCGCGCGCGTCATCCTCGACCGCCCCGAGCGGCGCAATCCGCTCTCCCTGCAGATGATGCGGGACGCGACCGCCGCGATCCGTGATCTCGGCGGGGACCCCTCGTGCGGCGTCGTCGTGGTGACCGGGTCAGGCCCGGCACTGTCGGCGGGGCATGAGATCAGTGAGATGGTCGACCGCACCCTGGAGCAGGAGCGGGAGGTCTTCACCACCTGCGTCGAACTGATGGAGAGCGTTCAGGCGATCCGCCAGCCGGTGATCGCGGAGGTCCAGGGTCATGCGGTGGCCGCCGGTTGCCAGCTCGTGGCGACCTGCGATCTCGCGGTTGCCGTGGATTCGGCCCGGTTCGGGACCCCGGGGGTGAAGATCGGGCTGTTCTGCTCGACCCCGATGGTGGCGGTCTCCCGGAACATCGGGCGGAAACGCGCCATGCAGATGCTGCTCACCGGCGAGACGATCGACGCGGCGACCGCCGTCGACTGGGGCCTGATCAACGAGGCCGTCCCGGCGGACCGGCTCCGCGCCCGTGTCGATGAACTCGCCGCCCGTATCGCTGACGCGAGCCCACTCACCCTGGAGATCGGCAAGCAGGCTTTCTACCGACAGATCGACCTGCCCCAGGACGATGCCTACCGTGCGATGGCCGAGACCATGGCCACCAACGCCGTCACCTGTGACGCGCAGGAGGGCATGTCCGCGTTCCTGGAGAAGCGCACGCCGGAGTGGCGCGGCGAGTGAGCGGACGGGCGTGCAGTCCGCGGTTGCGGAGTGCACGCCCGACTTCGTTATGCGCTCTGCCCGATATCCCGACGTGGTCAGGGATCGAGCGGCTTGCGACGATCAAGGTCCCGGAGGAAGTCAGGGTCGTCGTCAGGCGCGATCACGCGCGGGGGAGCGGGCCGTGAGCCCGGGCCGAAGGCCCGCCACAGCAGAATCGCCACGGTGATCACTCCGATGAGTGCGAACAGCCAGATCACTCGAACCTCCTTCACACCACGATACGTATCCTGGGAGACATGAGCGAGCGAGATGAGTCAGTAAACCCGGCGGAGACCTCCGAGGGTGGGTCGGCTGCCGAATGGGAGACGCCCAAGCTGGACTCTCCCGGTGCTCGTCTGGCGCGGAACATGATCTTCTACACGATAGTCCGGCTGCTGCTGGTGCTCGCGCTGGCGCTGCTGGTCATCGGCATCGGCTACCTGGCGGGTGCCCAGGTGCCGGTTCTGGTCGCCGCGATCATCGCGGTCGTGATCGCACTGCCGCTGTCGATGGTGATCTTCAGCAAGCTGCGTTCCCAGATCAACTCGGACATCGCGGCTGTCGACGAGGGGCGCCGGATCAAGCGCGAGGACCTGCGCCGGCGCATGAACGAGGCATGAGTTCGCGCGGCGTAGTGGACGGGCAGTAGCCCGCAGACCTCAGGTGACCGGGTCGGTCCCCACTAGGGGACGGCCCGGTCCTGTCATTTCGGCACGGTCAGATCCGCACCAGACGATCCACACACCGCGGCTCGCGATGGGCGAGGAGCGACGGTGGGTTCTCGGGGCCGGGCCGCGGACTAGCGCGGGACCGGAGCGTGCGAGCCGTGCGAGCCGTGCGAACCGAGCGAACCGAACGGCCCGGTCGGGCCGGCCGATTCAACCGAGGTCGGGGGGGCCGCGGGTCGACTCTGCTGGGCCCCGGTTGTGGTGGGGACCTCGGTCGGCCGACCCGGCTCTGACGACCCAGGCGTGGTGGGCGAGGTCTCGGTCTCGCCCGGGTTGCCGGTGCCGGGCGTGGTCTCGCCGGGCTCGGTGGGCTCGGTGGGCTCCGTCGGGTCGGTCGGCCCGGGCGAGGTCGAGGGCGGCATGGTGGGCGACGTCTCGCCGGGGGACGTCGTCGTGGACTCGGAGTCCGGATCGTCCGTCTCGGAGGTCGTCTCCTCGCCCTCGAGCTGGTCGCGGTCCTCGTCGGTGGTTCCCTCGGGGTCGGCGTCGGTACGCGGCTGAGCGGGCGTCCACTGATAGGAGTCGGTCGTCTCCGACACGGGGGTCTCGCGGGTCGGCGCGAGGCTGCCCGCGTCGGCGTCCGGCACGTACAGCGCGCCCGGGGCGGGCTGTACGCCGATGTAGTAGCGGCTGAGGCAGTGGTCGGTGACGTTCTGCGATCCGTCGGTGAAGAACGTCATTCCGGGAGTGCCGCCGTCGGCCTCGGTGGCGCAACGCGCGATGAAACGGCCCGGCTGGGCCTCCTCCTCAGTGGTCTGGCTGGGAGAGGTCAGTTCGGCCGCGGAGGCGGACCGGGGCGCCTCGGAGAGGACCTGCGGTTCCGGCTGCGCGCACGACGCCGCCAGCAGCGCAATTGCGCCGGCGGACAGGAGCACCCGATTTCGCATAACGATAGTGTCTCAGTTCTGTCAAAGGATGGCTACCACTGAAGCGTTAAAGACTTCGGATAGTCCGGAAGGTCACGTTCTCTTCGCCGGGCACGGCACGCCGCTCGCACCCGTCATCGCCTCTCCTGTCCTGATCGACGGCGGATCGCGGAATGTTACCGCCGGTCTCTTGGCGGCCGAGTGCCCGGAGGTTGTCGGGCAGAGGCGTCAGCGGACGACCCGCCGCGAACCCTGTGGCTCGTGTGACTCATGTGACGTATGATGCCTGTGTGATTGGGGTGTCCCCGGTCGCGTCACGTCCACTCCTCGACGACAAGGTGGCCTCATGTTCCAGCGACGCCCTGACCGCACCGTCCCCCGCTCTCGTTCCCTCGTGCTCGGGGGTGCGCTCGCCGCACTCGCCGTGGTCGGCGGCGGCACGGTGGCCGCCGTCAACTCGCCGGCGGAGGTCGAGGCCGAGGGGATCCAGCTCACGCAGAACGCCGCCGCGCAGGGTGGTGCAACACAGGAAATGCCCCTCGGGACCGAGGTGAACCTGGATCTGGAGCCCGTGGTGGCGCAGGCCGCGGGCGGGACGATCCCTGCCGGGACCACCGTCACGGTCACGGGCCTGCCCGACGGTCTCACCCAGGACGGGTGGGTCATCTCCGGCACCCCGACGCGCGCGGGTGAGTACGACGTGCTGGTCACGGTCTCCAACGCGGACGTCTCACGCTCGCAGCGGGTCACGATCACCGTCACCGAGGGAGCAGAGGGGGCCACGGACCCGACCGTCACCTCCGATCCGTCCGGGACGACGGACCCGTCCGCCGACACCGGGCCTGCCACGCAGGTCGAGCCGACGCTCTCGGCCGTCCCCGGTGAGCGCGCGCGTGGCGGCGCCGAGGGCGCCGCCGAGGAGCCCGGCTCAGGCGATGGTGTCGGCGGCGACGGATCGGGTGTCGACAACGACGACAACGACGACGACAACGGCGACGGCGCCGGTGGCAACACCGGGACCGGAGGCGACGGCGAGGGCGGCACCGGAGGCGACGGGACCGGCACCACTCCCGAACTGTGTTCGGTTCTCGGTGGCGGCCAGACCGATGCGTCGTCCCTGGCGCAGTTGCTGCCGACTATGGGCGACGAGGACACCGCCTCCACCGGCCTGGTGATGGTGCTGGTCAATGCGGTCGTGGGCCTGCTGCCGTCGGTGCTCGGTGAGGACGGCCCGTTCGGCGACCTCGGCTCGGCGGGGGAGATGCTGTGCACTCTGGCGCCGGGGCTGCTCGGTGGTCAGGGCGGGGCGACCGCCGCGGACGGCCCGGGAGCGGCCGCGACGACCGGGGTGCCGGCGGACGCTCAGCTCCAGGGGGCGGCCGCCGCGCTGCCCATCGCGCCGACCGCGCTCCTGGGTCTGCTCACCACGGGCGCCGGCAGCCTGGGCGGGTGAAGTCGGCCGGCGGAGCGGCCGACTTCGCGGGACCGTAGTGCGCTTGAGGCAGGTTGTCGGACCGGCGCGATAGGCTTCTCCTGTCGTCACCGGCCCTCGGGCTTCCCGGGCTCGACATGAGTCGTCGCCCCATCGCTGCACTGCCATAAAGGAGTCCGCCAGCCATGTTCGCCCGCAAGGTCGTCACCGCCTCCGCTGCCGCGCTCGCCCTGGCGGCACTCGCTGTCCCCGTCGTGAGCGCGCAGGGTGGCGGCTCCGATTCCGGTTCGCTTCCGGTTGAGGGGTTGCTTGGTGGGAGTCTCGCGGGTGGGTCGCTCGCCGTGGATTCGGCCGGCGAACCGGATCCGGATACGGAGGACGGACCCGGCCAGTCGGACGGTGACCCGGCCCTCGGTGGCGGTAGCGGCTCCGCGGGATCGGGGGGCGGCGACAGCAGTCTTCCCGACCTGGCGCCTGAGGACGGCGCGGTGTGCGATCTGCCGGACCTGGGTGGCTCGGTCGCCAAGTTCTATCCGCTGTTCGGAATCGACGGGATCCCTGCCGGGGTGTTCGACATCGTCACCTCCGCCCTGGACACGTTCCCGAACCTGCTCGACATCGTGGCGGGCGAGGGGAGCGGCACTGAAATCCTCGGTCGGACCGGCTCGCTGGACGAGGGTCTGTGTAAGACGATCTTCGGCGGCCAGATGGTGATGCCGCCTGTCACCGTGATCGTCGACGGTGACGGTCAGCCCGTCACCACGGTCACGGGCACCGTCGCTCGCGCGCCTCAGGGGATCGGTGCCGCTTCGTCGCCCGCCTCCGTCACCTCTGTTCCGGTTGCAGGGGCTGCGGAGTCCGGTACCGGCGATTCCGCTCGCGTGTCCGCGCCCACTGACGTCGATGCAGGGGGTGCACGTTCCGCGCTTCCGACCACCGTTCCGGTGTCCTGACACCGCGCAGCTGGCGCAAGCCAAGCCAGCGTCACGCCGCAAACTGCCCGGCCCCACGTGGGGTCGGGCAGTTGCCATTTGTCGCCCTCGGCGGCGCATGCCGCGCGGTGCGCGTCCGGGCCCCGGGGGCGGGCGGTAGCCAGGAGGTAAGTCCCTCGCCACATCGAACCCTATGCCCCACGGGGTATGTTACTGGTGTGATTCATGAGACATAAGTGGTTAATGAGTTAGAAGTAGACAGTTGGTGTGCGAGTGGTTAGAGTGACCCTTGTAATGGTCTGCGCTCTCATTTGGGAGTGAGCGATCGAACCCCTCCGGAAGGAATCAGCCGATGCGTGATCGCCTCGCCCGTCCTCGTCGTATCGTCCGGGGCCGCCTCGTCGCCCCCATCGCAGCCGCCGCCGCTGTCGCGCTGGTGGGTGGCGTCGTCGTCGCCACTCCCGATGCGCCGACCGTCCGTCAAGATGTCCAGACCGTCGCGACCGTCATCCCCGGTCTGCAGGTTGACACCGAGTTCTCTTACGACCTGGACGACCTCAGCTGGACCGGGAGCATGGGTGGTTTCAAGGCCACCGCAGTCAGCGGATTGCCTGACGGCCTGACGTTCGATGGCGGCGTCATCAGCGGTACCCCCACCAAGTCGGGCTTGTTCGATGTCGTCGTGACCGGAACCGCGGGCGGGACGATCGTCGAGCACACCCTCCAGCTGGTTGTCGCCGACTCCGAGGGCAACCTCCCGGCCGGCGCCCAGGCGGGATCCTCGGGTGCGGTCCAGGGCAGCCTCGGCGGCGAGGCGGAGGCCGGCGGCCAGATCGTCACCGGGTCTGAGGGCGCGGACTCGCTGCTCGACGCAGTCGCCAGCATCGTCGTCGCCCTCGGCGGAAACTCTGACTCCGTCGGTGAGCTCGCGACCGGGTCGACAGGCGGCACTGACACCCCGAGCGGCCCGCTCGGCTCGCTGACCGACACCGAGAGCGGGCCAGCCGGTTCGACCACCGAGGGCGAGGCTTCCGGCGACGCCCAGATGACCACCGAGGGCCAGATCACCGTTCCGGGCTCGTCGGTCCCCGGCTCCACCACCACGGGTACCACCGGCTCGCTCGGCAACGTCGCACCGGGTCTCGCCCTGACCGGTGCTGCCCTGCTGGGCCTGGCCGGCCTGAGCATCGTGCTGAACGGCGGGTCCTCGACTCCGGGTGCCTCCTCGAGCGTTCCGGCGCTGCTCGGTTCCAGCACCGGTGGGACGACCACCGGCGGTTCGACCGGATCGGGCCCGAACGGCTCGTCGACCAACAGCCCGGGTGGTTCGGCGGGCTCGGTCGCCCCGACCGTCGCAGCCGGCTCCCCGAAGAAGCCCCAGGCTCCCGGCCCCACGGTCGCCAATGGCCGCGGCTGACCGCTAGAGACTCCCGGCGGCCGGGCAGGTCGTCGGTGACCCCGTCAACCCCGGTAGGCATCTCCTCACCCGAGATGACTACCGGGGTGGCGTGTATTTCGGGCTACGGTGGTCGGGTCGCGGTGTCGCGGCAACAACGTGCGAAAGGCTGTAGTGCGCATCTCCCGACCTGTCATAGCCTCCGTCGTCGCCCTCGGTGCCATGTCCGCGGCCGGGTTCGCGGCCGGCGCGGTCGAGGATCCGGAGGTCGCACCACCGGTTGTCGAGACTGCTGAGCTCCCACATTCGACCATCAATCCGGACGCCGAACAGTCGGACACGGAGCAGCCGGACGCCTCGCGGCCTTAGCCGGACCGGCCACGGCCGATGCCGGCGTCAGCGTCAGCACCCGAGCGGCGCCGACATGCCAGCGCCGACTTGCCGCCGCCGGCGGCTACAGCGTGGCGATCAGGAAGCCACAGCTGACGAGCACGCTCCAGGCGAGCATCGCGACCCCGGCCATCCCGAGCGCCGGAATCAGGTCGGCGCCGGAGGCCCGCGCCCGGACCGGTCCGTTGGCCTTCCACGCAATCGGCATCGCGATCAGTCCGAGCAGCGCCCATGGGGTGGCCGGAATCAGCGCGAGGGTGGCCAGAAGCGGTACGAGCAGTTCGAGCACAGCGTGCAGGCCGCGCGTGTTGGAGTCGCCGAGGCGCACGGCGAGGGTGACCTTGCCGGCCTCGGTGTCCGAGGGGATGTCACGCAGGTTGTTGGTGAGGTTGACCGCGCACGAGAAGCTGCCCACCGCCACGGCCGCGACCACCGCGTACCAGGTAATCGACCCGAGCTGGGTGAACTGCGTGCCGAGCACGGCCACCAGTCCGAAGAACACGAACACCGCGACCTCGCCGAGCCCGCGGTAGCCGTAGGGGGTCTTGCCTCCGGTGTAGAACCAGGCGGCGAAGATGCAGGCCAGCCCCACGAGGATGAGCCACGGCGCCGACGTCGCGCTGAGTACGAGACCGGCCGCGCCGCCGAGGCCGAGGAACGCGAACGCCGCCCGCTTCACCGTCGCCGGCTTGGCGAGCCCGGAGCCGACCAAACGCAGCGGCCCCACGCGCTCGTCGTCGGTGCCACGGATCCCGTCGGAGTAGTCGTTGGCGTAGTTGACGCCCACGATGAACGACCAGGCCACGACCAGCGCCAGCAGCGCCTGCCACCAGACGAACCCGCCGGCCAGCCCGGCCGCCGCAGAGCCGACGAGCACCGGCGCGAACGCGTTGGGCCACGTCCGCGGGCGGGCGCCTTCCAACCAGTGGGCCAGGGTGGCGCCGCCGGACTCGGCGGGGATGTCGGGGGACTGGAAGGTCTCGCGGGTCATTCTGTGATTGTCCCATCGATGACGCCCCGGGCGACGGCGCGTCGGTCCACTTTGCCGCCCGGCAGCGTGGGGAGCTCGGACAGGACCGCCAGCGTGGCCGGGGCCGAGTGCGCGCCGAGGATGGAGGTCACGTGAGCGCGCAACTCGTCCGGCGCGGCGGGGGCGCGGAGGGTCACCGCCGCGACCGGCCGTGCGCCGAGTCTGGTGTCGGGGATCCCCACGACGACGACGTCGACCACCGCCGCGTGCTGCCGCAGCGCATCCTCCACGGTCTGCGGCAAGAGCGTCAGGCCGCCGACACTGATCGCGTCGTCGAGTCTGCCGAGGATGCGGAGCCGGCCATCCGGTCCGAGCCGGCCGGCATCGTCGGTCCGGAACCAACCCCTGCGGGCGAACGCAGGATGTCCTGGTGCATTGCGATATCCCAGCGCGACCTGCGGCCCCGCCAGCCAGACGCGGCCCGAGGCGGTGTCGTCGTCGTCCTCGATGTGGACCTCCACCCCCTCCAGCGGGACACCGTCGTACACACACCCGCCCGCGGTCTCGCTCATCCCGTACGTGCGCACCACGCGGATCCCGGCGTCAGCGGCGCGGGCGAGCAGCTCGGGAGCCGCCGCGGCGCCACCGAGCAGGATGGCGTCGAGTCGGGCGAGGGCGGCGAGGGCCTCGGGAGATCCCTCGTCGAGCACCTTCGCGAGCTGACCCGGGATGAGCGAGGTGTAACCGCGGGCCCCGCCGGCCACGCAGGCCTGCACGGCCGAGGGCAGGCCCGCCGGGTCGAACCCGCCGGACAGGTCCATCACCACCGGGTCGAACCCGGCCCGCAGCGACCGCAGGATCACCTGCAGTCCGGCGATGTGGTGGGCCGGAAGCGCGAGCAGCCACCGGCCCGGACCGCCGAGGAACACATCGGTCGCCGCGGCGGAGGACCCCAGCGCGGCGGCGGACAGCATCGCGCCCTTGGGCGTCCCCGTCGAGCCGGAGGTGCTCACCACCATGGCGGCGCGAGCGTCGATAGGCTCGCCCGGCCGCTGGCTGTCGACGAGCAGACGCGTGCGCGCAGGGTCCTCCGCGGGCACCGGCAACAGGGCGGGCCCACGGCCCGAGAGCATGTCCACCAGCGGGGGGAACACCTCGGCCACCGCCGGTCCTGCCGGCACGGGAAGAATGCGCAGGTCGCGGGTGTCGGTCACGGCTTCTCTGGTGCCTCGGGCCTGGTGAGTCAGTAGTAGTACGGGTAGTCGTCCCAGTTGGGCTCGCGCTTCTCCAGGAACGCGTCGCGCCCCTCGACGGCCTCGTCCGTCATGTAGGCCAGCCGCGTGGCCTCGCCGGCGAACACCTGCTGGCCCATCAGGCCGTCGTCGGTGAGGTTGAACGCGAACTTGAGCATGCGCTGCGCGGTGGGCGACTTGCCGTTGATCTGCCGCGCCCATTCGATCGCCGTCTTCTCCAGCTCCGCGTGGTCGACCACGCGGTTGACCGCGCCCATGGCGAACATCTCCTCGGCGGTGTAGGCCTGCCCGAGGAAGAAGATCTCGCGGGCGAACTTCTGGCCGACCTGCTTGGCCAGGTACGCGCTGCCGTAGCCGGCATCGAAGGAGCCCACGTCCGCGTCGGTCTGCTTGAACCGGGCGTGCTCGCGGGAGGCCAGGGTCAGGTCGGAGACGACGTGCAGAGAGTGCCCGCCCCCGGCCGCCCAGCCGTTGACCAGGCAGATCACGACCTTGGGCATGGTGCGGATGAGCCGCTGCACCTCGAGGATGTGCAGACGCCCGCCCTCGGCCTTCACCCGCGCCTGGTCGACCTTGTCCGCGGTTGCCCCGGCCACGTCCGAGTCGTGCTCGGTCGAGTACTGGTAGCCGGAACGACCACGGATCCGCTGGTCGCCGCCGGAACAGAACGCCCAGCCGCCGTCCTTGGAGCTGGGCCCGTTGCCGGTGAACAGGATGGTGCCCACGTCGGGGGAGCGGCGGGCATGGTCGAACACCCGGTACAGCTCGTCCACCGTGTGCGGCCGGAACGCGTTGCGCACGTCGGGCCGGTCGAAGGCGATGCGCACGATGCCGTTGGCCCGGCCCTCGCCCACGTGCCGGTGGTAGGTGAGGTCCGTCAGGTCCACGCCGGCCGCGAAGCCCTCGATCTCCCGCCACTGCGACGGGTCGAAGGGGTTGTCGGCGCTGTCCCGGGGCGTGCCCTGTGGCGTGTCCTGCCCGGTGCTGCTCTGCTCAGTCATGGCCTCGACGTTAGCGTGGAGCTATGACATCCGTACCGGGCCCCGAGTCGATCGACGATCTGCTCGACCGCGTGCACGTGGTGGCCCTGCCCATGCGGGTGCGGTTCCGCGGCATCACCGAGCGCGAGGTGGTACTGGTCGAGGGCCCGTCCGGCTGGGGTGAGTTCGGGGCCTTCCCGGAGTATGACGACGACGAGGCGGCCAACTGGTTGGCCTCCGCGATCGAGATGGCGTGGCAGGGTCCGCCGCCGGCGCTGAGGACGCGGGTCGCGGTCAACGCCACGATCCCGGCGATCGCGGCGGGCGAGGTGCCCGCGATCCTGGACCGGTTCCCCGGCTGCACGACGGTCAAGATCAAGGTCGCCGAGTCCGGACAGGAACTCGTGGACGACGTGGCCCGCGTCGCCGCCGTTCTACAGGCGCGCCCCGGCGTGCGGGTCCGGGTGGACGCCAACGGGGGGTGGGGCGTCAACGAGGCCGCGGCTGCCGTGCGGGTCCTCGACCAGGCCGTCCGCGCCGCCGACCCCTCGCGCGCGCCGGGAACCGGACCGGTGTCGCTCGACGGGCCGGGCCTCGAGTACGTGGAGCAGCCCTGCGCGACGGTCGACGAGTTGGTCGAGCTACGCGGGCGCCTGGCCGCGGACGGGGTGCGGGTCGATGTCGCGGCGGACGAGTCCATCCGCCGCGCCGAGGACCCGCTTCGTGTGGTGCGCGCCGGCGGCGCCGACCGTGCGGTGGTCAAGGTCGCGCCTCTGGGCGGCCCCCGGCGGCTGCTCGCGGTGGCCGCGGAGCTGGGCGTCCCCGTCACCGTGTCCTCGGCGTTGGACTCGGCGGTGGGAGTGTCCGCCGGTGTCGCGGCGGCCGCTGCGCTACCCGGATGTGGGGACGACGACGCCTTCCCCGCCGCGGGCCTGGGCACCGGAGGGTTCTTCGTCGACGATGTCGTCGAACCGGGCGCGTTCGCCCTGGAGAACGGCAGCCTCCCGGCTCGCCTGGTGGCCCCGGACCCGGCACGGCTGGAGGGGCTGCGGGCGGGCGGCGCGCGCCGGGACTGGTGGATGGGCCGGATCCGCCGCTGCCACGGCCTCCTGTGACCCGGCGGCGGCCGCGGATCCGCCCGTGAACCGGGGTCGCCCCCGATAGAGTTCTCGCCATGGACACTCTCATCGCGGTGGTCTGGTCCGACGCCGAGGACGAAAGCCCCGGCGCGGGCCCTGCCACCGAGACCGCTACTGCCACTGGTGCCGCCACCCCCACGTCGGATGCGGCGCGGGTCCGCGCGGAGATCGCCGAGGCCGTCGCGGAGCCGTTGGCGGACCTGGGCGTGTCGCGCTACGTCGTCAACGTCCGTGACGCCGAGGTCGAAGGCGCACTGATCGACGTCCGCGTGACCCCACGCCGGCTGGTGGCAGCCGTTCGCGCTCGCGTGCCGGTGGCGTCCGCGGCCGGGTGCGCGGACCTACTGCACGCGCTGCGGCAGCTGGGCCCGGTCTCGGCGTGGTCCGTCACCGCCTCGGAAGTCCTGCCGGTGATCGAGACGACCAGCGTCGCCGAGCCACTTCCGCCGGAGGGCGTCAGGTGCGAGGGCATGGCGAATATCGCGTTCCTGCGCCGTCCCGAGCGCATCCCCAGGCAGGAGTGGCTGCGCACCTGGTTGGACCACCACACCACGGTGGCGGTCGACACCCAGTCCACCACCGGCTACACACAGCACGTGGTGGTTCGTGCGTTGACGGACGACGCGCCGGAGATCGACGGCATCGTGGAGGAGATCTTCCCCATCGCGGCGGTTTCCGATCTCGGTGTGTTCTTCGACGCGCCCGGAGACGAGGCGCGGATGGCCGAGAACATGAGGACCATGACCGCCTCGACGTCTCGGTTCCTCGACGAGGGGACGGTCGACGCCGTCCCCACCGGCCGATACGAGATGGAAGTTCGGCGACCGGGCATCTGACAACCCGGCGGCGAGCACGAACGATGAAGCGGCCTCCCCCATCTGTCGTGGGGGAGGCCGCTTCACTCTGCCAGGTGAGAACACCACCTACATATCAGTCCTCGACATAGGCGTCGTCGAACATGACGACGTTCAGCATGGTGGCCTTGAGGCCGTGGACGGAGTCGTCGACGATCGCGTACTCGTCTCCGTTGGCGATCACCGTGAACGGCAGGACCTCGTTGTGGACCTCCTGCAGTGCGGTGAACGCGGCCTTTTGGGATTCGAGGTCGGAGGCCGCCTTGAGTTCGGTGATCGCCGCGGTGAGCCGGGGGTCGTCCACGCCGGTGAGGTTGGTGGCGCCGGTCGGTGTGAGGGCGCTGGCGAACGCGGAGGCGGGGTCGGCGTCGGAGACGGCGATGCCGCTGAGGACGATCTCGTAATCGCCGGTGAACTGACGGGCGGTCACCTGGGAGACCGGGGCGTTCTCGATGGTCACGTTGAATCCGGCGGCGTCGAGCAGCGCCTTGTTGACCACCCCGGCCTCGATGTTCTCCGGGCCATCGGCGATGAGGATCGTCACCGCGCCGTCCCAGCCGGTGTCAGCCTTGACCTCCGCCACGAGTTCGGCCGCCCGCTCCTGGTTGTACGCAGGCCCCTCCTGGCCGTCGTAGAAGCGTGAGCTCTCCGCGAGCAGTGCGGACGTGGGCTCACCGTTCCCGCCGGTCAGGCGCTGGTCCATCAGCTCACGGTCCAGTGCGTAGGCGACGGCCTGGCGCGCACGCTGGTCCGTGAGGACGCCGTCGTAGCCGGCCGCGCCCGAGTTCATGTTGACGACCGATCCGGAACTGATGATGTCGTGGAAACCCTGGACACCCGCGTCCTGCGCCTCGGCGACGAACTTGGCGCCCCGGAGGTAACCCACCTGCAGTTCACCGTTCTGGAACGCTTCGAAGGTGCCCTGCGATCCGGGGATCCGGATGAACTCGAGAGTCGGGCAGACCGGCCCGCCGTAGTAGTCGGGGTTCGGGGTGAGGACGGTCTTCTGGCCCGGGACGAACTCCTCGAGCATGAAGGCGCCGGCGCCGATGGGGGCGGTTTCCCACGCGGCCGGACTGCTGGCCTCGTACGCCTGCTGCGGGATGACCTCGCCGACGGTGCCCGAGAGCAGGACCGGGAAGCCGGCCCACGGTTCATCGAGGGTGAACCTGACGGTCAGCGGGTCCACCGCCTCGGCATCGGAGACCTGGAGAGCATCGGTCATCGCGGTCGACCGCGTGGCGGGGTCCTGGTGGAGACCGAGGGTGAACGCGACGTCCTCGGCGGTCAACGGGTCGCCGTTGGAGAAGGTCACGCCCTCGCGCAGGGTGAGCGTCCACACCGTGTTGTCCTCGTTGGACTCGAGCCCCTCCGCGAGCTGCGGGACGAACTCCCCCGCCTGGGAGTCCCAGCGCATGAGGCGGTCGTACACGGCCGCCGACTGGGCGCCTCCGCGGGTCCCGTACTGGCCCTGACCCGGTGCGAACGAGGGCAGCATGACGTACTCGCCCATGGTGATCGTGCCGCCCGCCGTGTCCTCCGTGCACTCCTCGCCCATGGCCGGGCGGAGCGAGTCGGCGTCAGTCCCGGCTGCCGTCTCCGTGCCGCCGTTCTCGCCGCCGCCGCACGCGGTGAGGGCCAGGGCGGCGGCTGCGAGGACCACGACTGAGGTGGGTGCGGTGCGTTTCATGATTCTCCTTGAGGGGCTGCGGGTCCGGGACGCATGATGCACTGACTTAAAGCGTCTGGTGTGATGAACGTCACGTTGAGTGGTGGGTCGGTGAAGAAACGTGAATACGCGACGCGAACACGTCGTGATCGCTAGTGGTGGCTCTGCCCACAGTTGACGTCCAGGCATTGACCGGTGATGCCGCTGGCGAAGTCGGATGCGAGGAAGATGGCGGCATCGGCGATCTCGTCGGGGGTCGGCAGACGTCGTGAATCCGTCTGCTGGGCCTTCTCGTCGTACTTCGCCGCGACCGTGGCTCCGCCCTTCGCTTCTCGCCGCTCGTAGAAGCCGCGGAGCTTCTCGCCCCAGATGTAACCCGGGGCGACCGAGTTGACGCGGACCCCCTCGGGCGCCAACTCGACGGACAGGCTGCGAGCCGCGGCCAGGAGGGCTGCCTTGTCCATGCGGTAGCTGCCGAACCCTGGTAGGCGATTGCGAAGGACGAGGGAGTTGACGAGGACGACGGATCCGCGCCGAGCGCGGAGCGTGGAGGCGAGCTCCTGAACGAGCCCGACCGAGGCCAGGACGTTCAGGTCCGCCTGCTGCCGCATCTCGTCGAGGTCGGCGTCGAGGAGTTTGATGAACGGCGGGTGGACGAACGCCGCGTTCATCAGGACGTCCACGTGCCCGAACGCATCCGAGGCGGCTCGGACGAGTTCGCGGCGCGCGGCCGCGTCGGTGACGTCCGTCGGCACGGCGAGGGCTTCTCGGCCCAGCGCCCGCACCTCCTGCCCGATCGCGTCGAGGCGCGTCCCATCTCGTGCGGCGAGCACCACGTCGGCGCCGGCCTGCGCGGATCGCACGGCGAGAGAGCGGCCCAGGTCCGGGCCGACCCCGCTCACCAGCACCACCTTGCCCGCCAGAACGGAGGGCGCCGGGGCCCGTGGCGTGGGGGCGGGTTCAACGATGTCGTTCATTGTCACTCCTTGAGATGTGAGATCTGCGGCGACCGGAATCCACATCGCCGGCGTCAGCGGTCGAAGGCGTCCAGGACCTGCTTGTCGGTGAGCCCGTAGTCGGCGAGCGTGTAGCTGTGTCTGGGCGCGGCGGCGCCACTCCTGGCCTCGCGGTCACTCTCGACGACCGACGCTTCGACCTCCGGCGTCCAGTCCAGGTCGAAGGCCTCGTACACCTGGCGCACGGTGGCGACCTGGTCGGACACGAGGTCGCCGAACGCGATGTCGACGAACTGCGCCCGGTCGTACCTGGCACGCGCGTCGTGGAACGCGTGATACGAGTTCGACCAGAGGTCTAGTTGGGTGCGGCCGATGGTCTCGCCCACGAAGGTCTCCGAGTGGCCCGCAGTGGCGCTGGCGGCGAGTGAGCAGGCGGAGGCGATGCAGGTGACCGGTTCACGGTGGGTGTAGACGATCAGCGCATCTGGGTAGACCGCCATGAGGGCGTCCAGTGCGGTCATATGCGACGGGTTCTTCAACACCCAGCGTTTGTCGGGGTCGTTGAGACCGACGAGCTGCAGGTTGCGCCGGTGCCGCGCGTAGGCGTCCGTCCAGTCCTGGCCGGCCAGCCACTCGGTGTAGCGCGGCAGGTACGCGGTGGTCTGATAGGAGTTCGACTTGCCGGTCTGGCGCAGCATCCGCCAACACTCCTCGACCACCGCGGCGTCCATGTAATGGATGCCCATGAACTCCGGGTCCGCGGCGTGATGGGCGGCGAACGCCCGCTGCATCGCGGCATACTGCGGGTTCGACTCCCAGGTGTCGTACGGTGGCCGGGGCTGCGGGAACTGGGTCAGCCACATCTCGAGCCCCTGGGCTCCCGGGTCGGCGTGCAACAGCCGGTGCAGGATCGTGGTCCCGGTTCGGGGCAGCCCCATCAGGAAGATCGGACGTTCGACCCGCACATCGCGGTGGCCGGGGTGGGCCGCGAACGCCGCCTCGGTGAGCAGCACCCCGGTAAGGGCGCTCTTGACCTCCGAGCGCTGGAACGCGCGGCCCCGGGGGGTGAGCCCGGCCTCGGCCGAGTTGAGGTCCTCGATGATCACCCGCAGACCTGCTTCGTGGGCGCCGGTGCCGAGGTCCGACAGTCCTGTGGAGCGCATGGCGGCGGCCACGATCTCCTCGTACGAGCCGACCTCGGCCCGCTCCCTGGTCATGACGTTGTCACTCATGTGGTGGTCCTTATCCGGGGTCACGAGATCATCCGCTGCGCGATGCCGACCTGACGGTCGGCGATCCTCGCGGCGTACTGCTCGGCGGTGACGAGGTTGTCGTCGTAATAGGGCAGGCTCCGGGCGAGGTCGTCGAGGGCGACGAGCTCCACGGACGGTCCGTCGGCTGGCCCGAGCTGACGTTCGGTGTGTTGCCAACGCAGCATGATCACCCCGGACGCGTGGTTCGTGGTGTCGAGCCAGTTCGCGATGCCGGGATTGCGGGTCGAGATCACGTAACGGAACATCCCGTCCGGGTCGGCTTGGGACTGTGCGGCGGTCAACGACGACTGGTAGTGCTCGTAATCGGTCGACACGTACCACTTGGAGCCCAGCTGGGTGGCCTGGTACGCGGCGTCGTCGCACACGGGGACGGTGACGACCAGGGCCTGATCGTCCCGCAGGTCGTAGTGGCCCAGCGCCGAGTACTGGCTGGCCAGCCCGCCCGGTGTCCGCCTGGGCGAGGTCAGGGTGTTGACCGGTTCGGAGTAGGTGAACCACTTCGGGAACTCGAACCACGTGCGGATCCGGGTGGTCAAGGCCTTGGCGGCGACGTCGTAGCGCTTCTGGACCCCCTCGCGGGTCAGCGGCGGCCGCGGCACGCCGGCCGTGTCGAGTCTCTGGATGCGGATCGAGCCACGGCGCTCGGCGATCCAGTTGTTGTAGACCTCTCGGACGATCAGGTTGGAGCCCTTGGACAGCCCGAGTTCGGGGCCGAATCTCCACGTGAAGGTGCCGTCGTCGGCGATGTCCAGCTCGCGATCGTCGAAGGCCGCCAGCGTCGTCGGTGCGCCCGCGGCCGTGTAGCCGCCGTCCATGAGCTGAAAGGACAGGTCCGCCGTGGTGCCCCGCACGCCCGAGACCTCGTAGGTCCCGCCCTCGGTGAGGTAGGCGTTGAAGTAGATCGCGTCCGGGTTGTCGAGTCCCTGACGCGCGTACTGATGAGTGCCGTTCATCAGCACGGGGTGGACGAGGTCGTAATCGAAGGCCGCCTGCACCGACGAGCGGATACTGCCCGCGAGGTAGTCGTAGCCCTCGGCGCGCTCCTGTTCGGTGATGGTGAACGGCGGGTCGGCGATGAGAGCCTCGGCCTCGGCGACCGCGTCCCGCAGGCTCCGGGTCCAGTCCTCGGTCATGAGTCCTCCTCCTGGTGGTTGATCGGGTGGGCCGCGAGATGGTCGAGGATCGGCGCGGCGAGCTCGGGGTGGCACACCAGCAGATCCGGGAGAAGCACGTCGGGTTGGTTGTAGACCAGTGGTGTGCCGTCGATCCGGCTGGTGAACAGGCCGGCGCGGCGGGCCACCGCGACCGGGGCAGCGGAGTCCCATTCGTACTGGCCGCCGGCGTGCACGTAGGCGTCGGTGATGCCCCGGACCACCGAGATGACCTTGACGCCGGCCGAACCCATCGGCGCCAGGTCGGCGCCGAGCTCGGCCGCGAGCTCCTCCACGAACGCAGGTGGCCGGGTCCGGGAGACCGCTATGCGCGGTCGCGCGGCTGCGGGCCCCCGCGCCGCCGGGGCGCACCCCGTGTGGAAAGTCCGGCCGAGCGCGGGCTGGGACACGGCACCGGCGGTGAGCTCGCCGTCCTGCCACAACGCCACGTGGACCGCCCAGTCGTCGCGTGGTGGCTCGGAGTACTCCCGGGTTCCGTCGACCGGGTCGATGATCCAGACCCGCCGCGCGGTGTGCCGGTCGTGGCGGCCGGTGGTGCCGCGGTGCTCCTCCTCGGAGAGCACCGCGTCCCCGGGCGCATATCTCGCGAAGAGGTCCATCAGCACCTCGTGCGAGCAGAGATCACCGGCGTCCTTCAGCTCCTCGCCCGCGAGCCCCGAGCCGCGCAGGTCGAGCAACACCCTGCCCGCGGCCTCCGCCGCCCAGGCCGCGAATCGGTGGTCGTCCCGCAGCGCCTCGGGCGGAGGTGACGGGGCCCCTCGTCGCATCTGCTTCTGCACAGCCGTCACGATGCCCACACTCCTCGGTTCGTATTTCGTGTCAGAACTATGACACCAAAAGCGAACCGGGCACAACCCCTTCGGGCCTGCGGGCCACGCGAGGTCAGGTGTGCGACAGGTCGGGCCCGCACCAGGCCCCTAGCGTGGCCGGGCTCAGACGCGCCCTTCCGGCGGCAGCAGGCGATCGATCGCCCAGGTGACCGCATCGACGGCGTCGTCGGTCGGCATCCGCCAGATCGACGTCAGCCGCTCATAGGTGTCGTTGCTCCACAGCACATCCAGGAGTGCCGCGAGACGACGGTCGCCTCCACAGGCGTCGAGCAATGCCTGCATCCGATCGCGGTTCATGGCGATAGCCGCTTCCGAGGGCGAGGGCTGCGTGTGCAGAGCCCGGTCAAAGGTGCTGAGCGAGGTGAACAGGCGCCCGACCAGCTCCGACACGTCGTCGACGGACAGGTCGTCGTAGGAGATGCCGGCATCCTGATTGATCCGGAGCAACAGTGCTTCGTGGAGGTCCGACTGGGTGGGGAAGTGGCGGTAGACGGTCCGCTCGCTCACCCCGGCGGCGTCGGCCACCGTCTTGAACGTGATGTCCACCCAGTTCCACCCGCCGCTGGCGCGGGCCAGGTCGAGGGCCGCCTCCAGGATGCGCTCGCGCCCCTGCTGCTGTCGGCGGGAACTGTCGTACTTACGAGCACCGGTGGCCATGCCGGAACCCTATCGCCGCCCGCCCGGTCAGCCGCTACTTCATCGGCCGGGGGAGCTCCCGCGTCCGCGGGGCGTAGCCCCACTGGTGCCGGCCCAGGCGGGAGGGCGGCAGCAGCGAGTTGAAATCGGGCAGCCCGTCCGCGGCCAGCACGTCGTCCGCGATGGTCACGCTCACGACCCGACCGAGCAGCATCGCACTGGTACCGAGGTCGATCACGTCGTGGCGGACGCACTCGAACGCCATCGGTGCCTCGGCCACCCGCGGCGCGGCGACTCTGTCGGACGCCACCGAGGTCAGGCCTGTCGCCTCGAACTCGTCAACATCCGGGCCGAACGGGGCGGACGTGGCGTTCATGACCTCCATGAGCGACTCTGTGCCGATGTTCACCACGAACTCGCCGGTGTCCACCAGGTTCCGGTGGGTGTCCTTGTGGCCGATCGAGGTGACCGACAGGATCGCCGGGTCCGTGCAGGCAACGGTGAAGAACGAGTACGGCGCGAGGTTCGGCACCCCGTCGGCGGACACCGTCGACACCCAGGCGATCGGCCGGGGCGCGACCGAAGCGGTGAGCAGCGGGTACAGGCCCCTGGCGGGGGGATCATCGGGCGTGTAGACGGTGCGCATGAGCCCATTCTGCCGCCGTGGCCGCGTATCGTCCTGCCGGGCGGCGGGGGTCACTCTGCCCGTTGCGGGCCGGCGCCCCGCGCCCCACGCCCGCGCCCCGCGCCGCCGCGGACTCACTCTCACCAGGCCGGCGCGGGCACCTCCGGGTGCTCTGCGAACCACCGGCCGATGTAGGACATGTCGATGCCCTGGTCGCGCGCGATGAGGTCGTACATCGTGCCGCCGTCGATGGCCTCGCGCAGGATGTCGGCGTGTCCGCTGTGCCGTTCGATCTCGGCGAGCGCGTGCAGTGCCGCCCAGCGCCCGTTGAACGCGGGCAGGTCCGCGGGGAACCAGGGCATCTCGGTGGGCACCGGAACGGTCGCGTCGAGGTCGGCGGTGCGGAGGTGGTCGAGTGCGGTGGCGTGCCGGCGGTCGAACTCGACCAGGACGTCCTCGGCGGTCGCGTCGGGCGCCACCTGGTTGACGGTCTCCGCGTGTTCGAAGGACTCGAGCAGGGTGCGGCCGGTGTCGAGGGCCCGGGGCGCGGCGGCGGCGCGACCGAGCCAGCTCTCCGCGACCTCACCGATGTGCAGGGTGAGCCAGCCGAGTGTGAGCTCGCTTGACGGGATCGGGCGGGCACGGAGCTGATCTGCGGTCAGTCCGGCGACGATCGATCGCGCGTTGGTGAGCGCGACGTCGATCCACTCGAGCAGGTTCTCGCGCTCGGTGCCGGAGGTGGCGGGGAAGAAGGGCATGACGACTCCTCGTGATCTGGCGGTCTGGTGGTTCGGTCAGCGGGTGGTGGCGTACAGGTCGCGGAGCAGGCACATCTCGGCCCCGTGGTGGATGACCTCGCGGCTGATGTGCAGGACGAGCGTGGCCATGGGCGCGTCGGCCCAGTGCCCCTCGGCGGGGCCGACGGGGGTCGCGAGGGCCCGCGCGTCGAGCCCGCGGACGCCGTCGATCCACCCGGCATAGGTGCGGTCCAACTGGGCGAGGCCGCCGGCGGCGTCCCCGGCGAACTCGTGGGTCATGTAGTCGTGCGGCGGTCCGCCGAAGTGGGAATGCCACCGGGCGCCCAGCACGCCGACGACGACGTGGCCGATCCGCCACGCGATGGTCGTCAGCGGCGCCGGCTGGGGCTCGGGGTAGGCGAAGTCGATCGTGAACTCCCCGGTCCCGCCCTGCATCTCCGTCGCGCCGGTGCCCCGCGGGCGCACGCCCCAGGTCAGCTCGTCGGGAGCAGGGGAGAAGTGGTACTCCTCGTCGGTCAGGCCCTCCAGTCGCGGGCGTAGGTGACCGTGCCAGTGGAAATCCAGTTGGTCGACCAGCTGACCGGTCCAGTCGAGGGGGCTGTCGGTGGCCTGTGGGCGGTCTACGGGCGGGGGACTGTCGGCGGTCATGTCGGGCTCCTGGGGGATCGGTTCCACGGCCTGCGGTCGCGGTGAAAGCAGCATCGCAGCCCATCAGGACAGGATCCGTCCTCTGCGGGTGGGAGACTTCTCGCATGACCGCGGACAGGACGCCCACCACCCAGCGCGTGCTCAGCCTGCTGGACCTGCTCCAGCGCCGGTCCGTGTGGACGGGCGCCGAGTTGGCCGGCGAGCTCGGGGTGACGGTCCGGTCCGTGCGCCGGGACGTCGACCGGCTGCGCGACCTGGGGTACCCCGTCGAGTCGGAGCGCGGAGCGGGCGGCGGTTACCGACTGGGCTCGGGCCGGAGACTGCCGCCCCTCCTGCTCGATGACCGCGAGGCGGTCGCCGTCGCCATCGCCCTGCGCCTCGCCGCCGGCGGTGCGGTCGCGGGCGTCGGCGAGCACGCGTTGGGAGCGCTGACCAAGCTCGACCAGGTGATGCCGGGCCGACTGCGGGAGCGGGTCGCCGCCGTCACCGAGTCGATGGTGGCGGTCCCGGGCACGGACACCCCGGTCGAGCCGGCGCTGCTCATCGAACTCGGGCACGCGGTCCGCGCCTCGGAGCAGGTGCGGATGGACTACCGGGACCGCGCGGGCCGGGACACCGAGCGCCGGGTCGAGCCGTACCGGATCGTGGTGTTGGGCCGGCGGTGGTACCTCCTGTCGTTCGACCTCGACCGGGCCGACTGGCGCACCTTCCGTCTGGACCGCATCCGGTCGGTGCACCGCACGCGCTGGCGGTTCACGCCCCGCGCGGACGTGCCCGATCCGGCCACGCATGTGCAGCAGTCCGTCGCCACGGCGCCGTACGAGTACCGGGCCAGCGTGGTGGTGGAGGCGCCGGCGGAGAAGGTGCTGGAGTGTTTCCCGCCGCCGTTCGGCGCGGTGACGGCCCTGCGCGGCCACGACCACCCCGACGGCCCGGCCTGCCGCCTGGAGGCCGGCGCCACCGACCTGGACGATCTGGCCTGGTACCTGGCCCGCCTGCCCGCGCCGTTCACGGTCGAGTCGCCGGACGGGTTGCGGGGGCGGTTCGCCGCGCTGGCCGAGCGGGTGACCCACGCCGCCCGCCCGTCGCGGGGACCCGACGCCGCGACCGCCCCCGACTAGGCTGGTGGCGATGACTCCCAGCCACCCCACCCAGAGCAATCCCAGCACCGCGCAGGCCCGCGTGCTGGTCGACGAGATGCTCCGCCACGGCATCACCGACGCGGTCCTGTGCCCGGGTTCACGCAGCGCGCCGCTGGCCCTGGCGCTGGCCGCGGCCGAGCGGGCCGGCCGGCTCCGGCTGCATGTCCGGATCGACGAGCGCGGGGCCGGGTTCACCGCACTGGGACTGGCGCTCGGCTCGAAGCGGCCGGTCCCCGTCGTGGTCACCTCCGGCACCGCGGTGGCCAACCTCCACCCGGCGATGGTCGAGGCCGCGCACTCCGGGGTGCCGATCCTCGCCCTGACCGCCAACCGCCCGCCCGAGCTGCGGGGGACCGGCGCCAACCAGACCATCGACCAGGTGGGACTGTTCGGGCCGCACGCGCGAACGGTGGTCGAACTGGGAGCGGCCGGAGACCCCGAGCTCGAGCACCGCCATTGGCGTGCCGCGATCGGCCGCGCGATCCTCACCGCCACGGCCCTGTCGGATCCGGGTCCGGTGCAGGTCGACATCGCCTTCCGCGAGCCGCTCGTCCCGGCGGAGGGGGACGAGGAGTACCGCCTCACCGCCGCCGACGGCACCGCCCTGGGCGGGGATGATGACGACGACGACGCCGCGACCGCGCGCGCTGTCACCGCTGCGCCGGTCGATCTCCCGGAGGGCCGCCCCGGCGGTCGTTCGTGGGTGCAGCGGGCCATGGCGGGGCTGGACTCCGCGCCGGGCGCCTCGGCCGTGGCGGTGGACCTGACCCGGCGGACGCTGGTCGTCTCCGGAGCCGGCGCGCAGCCCGTGTCCGGGCTGGTGGGCGTGCCGACGGTCGCCGAGCCCGGGGCGCCGGTCCCGCTGCACCCGGTGCACCCACTCGCGATCCCCGGACTGTCTCCGGAGCAGGTCGTGGTGACCGGGCGGCCGACCCTGCACAGGTCGGTCACCGGGTTGCTGGCCGATCCCGGGGTCGACCTGGTGATCCTCGACGCGGGCCCGCACTCGCCCAACCCGACCGGCAGCGCCGCCGAACTCGCGGACTCGGTCCTCACCGGGTGGGACGTGGACCCGGCGTGGGTCGCCGAGGCGGCCAAGGTGAACACGCACGCCCATGAGGCGGTCGACCGCCTCCTCGACCGGCACCTCAACTCGGCCGGACCCACCGGGTTGCACGTGGCACGGGCGGTGGCCCGCGGGATGCGGGACGGCGGGAACCTCGTCGTGGGCGCCTCCAACGCCATCCGCGACCTGTCCCTGGTGGGCCCTCTGGACCCCGACGTGTCGGTGTACGCCAACCGCGGGGCGGCCGGCATCGACGGCACCGTGTCCACGGCCATCGGGGTGGCCCTCACGGCGCCGGGCCGCACGGTGGCGCTGATGGGTGACCTGACCTTCCTCCACGACCTGTCGGGACTGGTACTGGGCCCCCGCGAACTGCACCCCGAGGATCTGACGATCGTCGTCGCGGACGACGACGGAGGCGGCATCTTCTCACTCCTCGAGCAGGGCGATCCCCGGCTGGCCACCGATTTCGAGCGGGTCTTCGGCACCCCGCACGGCGCCGACCTGCGCGCGCTCTGTGTCGGCGCGGGCATCCCGTTCACCGACACCGACCCGGCCGGCCTCGAGGAGATGCTCACCGGGCCGTCGATCTCCGCCCGGCACCGCGACATCGTCCCCGAGGGCATGCGCGTCGTGCGGGTCTCCACCAGCCGCCAGGGCCTGCGCGACCTCCACGCCGCCCTACGGGCAGAGGCGCTCGGATGAGCGGGGCCCCCGGGTGACCACCACGGGATCCGCACGCCCGCTCCGGCCGGCTCGCCGGCGCTCGGCCCGTCAGGTGCGGCGAGCGGCGCTCACCAGACGTGCGGTGCGGATCGTCGCCGTCGTCGTCGCCCTGTTCTCCCTCGTCGTCGCGCTGCTCATCCTCCTGGCGTGCTTCATCAACGACCAGCGCATCGACCAGGACATGGGCAGCGCCACCGCCACCGTCACCGAGGTCACCGACCGGCGCGCAGCGGTCGAGTTCGACGCCGGCGGCGGGCAGAACGTGCGTCCGGTGACCGGCGTCTTCTATCCGACCGGCCTCGTCGAGGGCCAACGCGTGCAGGTCGAGTTCCGGCGCGCGAACCCCGACCTCGTCCGCGTGTCGGGCCGCAGCTGGACCGTCGCGGTGGTGCCCGTGTTGAGCGTCCCGGCGGTCGTGGTCCCGCTCGCGGCGCTCGTGTATGCCGCCACGTCGCCGAGGGTTCACCGGCCGTCATCGTGAATTCCCCGGGTCGTCCCCGGGAGATCACCGGCGTGTGGCCGGCGCGGGCGACAGTGATGAGGTGCGAGTAGCAATCGTCACCGAATCGTTCCTGCCGAACGTCAACGGCGTCACCAACTCCGTCCTCCGCGTGCTGGAATACGCGCGCAGGCACGGGCACGACTGCCTGGTCGTGGCGCCGTCGGGCAACGTCGGCCTGTGGCAGGGTGCGGCGGACGCGGTGCGCGCGCATCCGCTGGTCAGCGGGTTCGTCCCCCTCTTCGGCGGGCCCGAGTCGATGATGTCCGAGCGCGACCACCACCTGGGCTTCCCCGTCCACCGGGTCACGTCCGTTCGTGTGCCGGTCGTCTCCTCGCTGCCCGTGGGCGCCCCCAGCCCGAGCGTCTACAACGCGCTCCGCGACTTCGCGCCCGACGTGGTGCACCTGGCCTCGCCGTTCGTGCTCGGCGCCGCGGGTGCCGCCGCCGCGCGCGCCCTCGACGTGCCCACCGTCGCCGTCTACCAGACCGACGTCGCCGGGTTCGCGGACTCCTACGGCGTCGGCGTCATGGCCGACGCGGCCTGGGCCTGGACCCGGGCCATCCACGTCAGCTGCGACCGCACCCTCGCGCCGTCCACCGCGGCCATGGCCGACCTGTCCGGCCACGGCATCCCGCGCCTCTACCGGTGGGGCCGCGGTGTGGACTCCGTCCGGTTCAACCCCGCCCGGCGCAGCGAGGCCCTGCACAGGCTGTGGTCGCCAGAGGGGCGGCCCGTCGTGGGGTTCGTCGGCCGGCTCGCCCCGGAGAAGCACGTCGAGAGATTGCAGGCGATCGCCGACCGGTCGGGCCCCGCCGGCGATCTGCAACTCGTCGTCGTCGGCGACGGCCCGGACCGTCCCGCGCTCCAGGACGCGATGCCGCACGCGATCTTCACCGGTGAACTCCACGGAGAGCAGCTCGGCCAGGCCTACGCCACCTTCGACGTGTTCTGCCACGCCGGCGAGTTCGAGACGTTCTGCCAGTCCATCCAGGAGGCGCAGGCTTCGGGCGTGCCCGTCCTGGGCCCCGACCGGGGCGGCCCGCGCGACCTGGTCCGGGCCGGCGTGAACGGCTATCTGCTCGACCCCCGTACCTACGCCGCCGAGGTCTCCGACACGGTGGACCGCGTGCTCGCCGACCACGACGCGCTCGCCGCCGGCGCCCTGTCGACCGTCTCGGGCCGCACCTGGGACGCGATCTGCGGTCAACTCTTCGACCACTACGCGGCCGCGGGGGCCCGGACCACCGCCCGACGGCACGGCGTGGCCCGGCCGTCGCGTGTGGTGGCCTGACCACCAGCGGGTAGCGTCGTGGGCGTGTCCCGCGCCGATCTCGACAAGCAGCCCCGCGACGTAGCGTCGATGTTCGACGGAGTCGCCGACCGCTACGACGTGACCAACACCGTCCTCTCCGGGGGCATGGACCACCTGTGGCGTCGTCGTGCACGCTCGCTGCTCGCGCCGCGGCCCGGCGAGAGTGTCCTCGACCTGGCGGCCGGCACCGCGGTGTCGACGGTCGAGCTGGCGAAGTCCGGCGCATGGTGCGTGGCGGCCGACTTCTCGCTCGGCATGCTCCGCGCCGGTGCCCGCCGCGACGTGCCCAAGGTCGCCGGTGACGCCATGAGGCTGCCGTTCGCCGACGACTCCTTCGACGCCGCGACCATCAGCTTCGGGTTGCGCAATGTGCAGGACACCGCCGCCGGGCTGCGGGAGATGGCACGCGTGGTGCGGCCCGGCGGCCGGCTGGCCGTGGTGGAGTTCTCCACCCCGGTGTTCCCGCCGTTCCGTGCGATCTACATGAACTACCTGATGAGGGCGCTGCCGAAGATCGCCACCAGCGTGTCCTCGAACCCGGACGCCTACGTCTACCTGGCCGAGTCGATCCGCGACTGGCCCGACCAGGCGGCACTGATGCGGATCATCGAGTCGAGCGGCTGGGAGCGCTGCAGCGTCACCAACCTCACCGGCGGGATCGCGGCGATCCACATGGCCCGCAAGCCCGCCTGACCTCACCCCGCCCGTCCCATCCGGCAACGGATGCCGGGGCGCAGAGCGGCGCGCAGGGTCAGTCGGTGAAGAGCGGGCGGCGGTCCAGGCGGCGGGCGATCGAGCCTGCGGCCCGCCAGCTCCGGGCGACGATGTCGCGGTCGGAATCGGCCACCGTATTGGACATGCAGCGCACCGCGGCCGTCATCAGCGCCTGCGAGCGCATCCCGATCGGCCCGGCCAGTGGCAGGAACTTCGGGAACGTCAGCAGATGGGCCGCGTCGCGGGCGATCGCGAACGACTCACCGTAGGTCGCGCGCAGCAGCTCCGGCCAGGCGCGGGAGAGGTCGACGGTGACGGGGCGCGTGCCGGACCCCGAAGCGCTCGAGCCGGCGCCGGCGGGCCCGGGGCCCGAGCAGATGAGCTCGGCCAGCAGACGACCTCCCTCGAGTGCGTAGTCGATGCCCTCGCCGTTGAGCGGGTTCACGCACGCCGCGGCATCGCCCACGGCAGCCCAGTTGCGACCGGCCACCCCGGACACCGCGCCCCCCATCGGCAGCAGCGCCGACGTCACCGCCCGCGGCTCGCCGGTCAACTCCCAGTCGTCGCGCACGAGACGCGCGTAGTGCTGCAGCAGTTCCTTGACCGCGACGTTCGCCGGGCGGGCCGCCGTCGCGAGTGCACCCACGCCCAGGTTGATCTCGCCGTCGCCGAGCGGGAACACCCAGCCGTAGCCGGGTTGGATGGCGCCCGCTTCGTCGCGCAGTTCGAGATCAGAACCGATCCACGGATGGTCGTGCCTGCCCGACCGGATGTAGGAGCGCGCCGCCACGGCGTACACGGTGTCGCGATGCCAGGTCCGACCGAGCATCCTGCCCACCGGCGAGCGGACGCCGTCCGCGACCACGAGGGTCCGGCACGCGATTCGCTGCTCCCCGGCCCGGACGGCGACGACCGCGTCGTCGTCGCCCCTCTCCACGCCCGTCACCCGCACGCCCTCATGGACCACGGCGCCGGCCTCGACGGCGGTCTGACGCAGGCGGTTGTCGAACACCGTGCGGCGCACGGCCGAACCGGTCCCGCCGTGATCGCCCGCCGGCCACGGAACCCGGCGCTGATGGCCGAAGCCGCGCAGATCCAGCCCCCTGATGGTGATGCGATCCCGCGCCCACGTGCCCAGACCCAGCCGATCGACCTCGGCCATCGCCCGTGGCGTGAGCCCGTCACCGCAGGTCTTGTCCCTGGGGAAGATCGCTGCGTCCAGCACCGTCACCTCGCGCCCGGCCCGCGCCAGCCACGTCGCCGTGGCCGACCCGGCGGGCCCGCAGCCCACCACGAGGACATCGGTCGAAGCGGGAAGTGGCGGCCGTGACTCCATGTGCTCCATGGTGGCAGGTCGCACGGCCGGACGGTCGCCGGGACCTCGGACGGGGTGGGGTGCCGCAGCCCTGAGTGCGGGACCGTAGTCTGTCCTCAGGGCCGGTCGACGCCGGTTCCGCTACAGGCGACGAGGACGAGTGGGGATGTCGAGCGATTCAGTGACGACCGGCACCGCGGCAACGACGCCCGACCACACGGTGGCGGGTGTGGACCTCGGTGACGCAGCCCTCGCGGCCGACTTGCGGAGCACGCTCGACGAGGTCGAGAAGTTGCTCGTCAGTCGACTGGCCAGCGGGGAGGACTTCCTCTCCGAGGTCGCCCTGCACCTCGTCACCGCCGGCGGCAAGCGATTCCGCCCGCTCATGACGCTCCTGACCGGGCAGCTCGGCCCGGAGCCCGACCGCGAGCGACTGGTCAAGGCCGCCGTCGTGTGCGAGATGATCCACCTCGCCACCCTGTACCACGACGATGTGATGGACGAGGCGGCCATGCGTCGCGGTGTCGAGTCCGCGAACAGTCGCTGGGATAACTCGACCGCCATCCTCGCCGGCGACTTCCTGTTCGCCCACGCGTCCATGTTGCTGGCCGACCTCGGCCCGGCGGCGGTGCAACTCATCGCCCAGACCTTCGCCGAGCTGGTCACCGGTCAGATGCGTGAGACCGTCGGACCCGGAACCGGTGAGCAGGCCACCGACGCCGCCGAGCACTACCTGCGCGTGATCTGGGAGAAGACCGGCTCGCTGATCGCCGCCGCCGCCCAGTTCGGTGGCGAGTACTCCGGAGCGGACGCCGAGCAGATCGAGCGCCTGCGCCGCCTCGGCGACGCGGTGGGGATCGCGTTCCAGATCGCCGACGACATCATCGACATCGCCTCGCCCGCAGACGACTCGGGCAAGACGCCCGGCACGGATCTGCGCGAGGGCGTCCACACGCTGCCCATGATCTACGCCATGGAGGACGGTTCAGCGGACAGCGCCCGGCTGCGGGAACTGCTCGCGCAGCCGTTGACCGACGACGCCGAGGTCGCCGAGGCCCTCGACCTGCTCCGTGCCTCGGAGGGCATGCGCCGCGCGCGGGTCGCGCTGGAGCAGTACGTCGACGACGCCATGGCCGAACTCGACGCGCTGCCGGCCGGCCCCGCCAACGAAGCGCTGCGACGGCTCGTGCGCTTCACCGTCGACCGCGTCGGCTGACACCTCCGCCCGGGAGTCGCCGGGTAGTCGCCGCGCGCCCCAGAGGCGATCGACGAGGCGGGCGGGCGTCAGGGACGCGGATAGAGCGCGACCTGGGCGGCTTTGACCACCAGCATCACGTCCGACCCCGGCGCGAGCGACAGCTCGGCGGCCGAGCGGCTGGTCACCTCGGCATCCACCCGCTGCCCGTCCCGTAGCTCTGCCGTCAGCCGGGTCAGCGCGCCCGCCGGGGCCACCGCCACCACGCGCGCGGGCCACGAATTCCGCGGGCTCGAGGCGGGGCCGGCCGGGCTGTGGGCGAGGTCGACCGGGCTCCCCGCGAGCGCGCCCGGACCCGCCGGCGCGCCGACCGCACGGATCGCCACCGATCGCGGATCCACCGTCGCGATCGCCCGCCCGCCGTTGCGCCACCCGTCCGCGGGCTCGGCACGGACCCCGGTGACCGCGTCGCCGGCGGGGGTGTGGACCTCGTCGTCGTCGACGATCGTCCCCTCCACCAGCGACACCCCCGCCAGTCGCGCGCCGAAGTCGGACGCGGGGCGGGCGAGGACCTGCTCGACCGTGCCGGTCTGCGCGGCGCGACCGGACAGGACGACGACGACATCGTCCGCCAGCGCCCACAGGTCCAGCGGATCGTGGGTCACCAGCGCGACGGCCCGGCCGGTGAGGCGGTCGGCGAGGAGGCGCCGGATCGCGGGTGCGACCTCTACGTCCAGGGCGACCAGGGGCTCGTCGAGCAGGACGAGCTCCGGATCCACCGCCAGCGCGCGGGCCAGGGCGACGCGTTGCGCCTGCCCGCCGGACAGCTGGTGGGGGCGGCGGTCGGCGAGGTCTGCGCAGCCGACGGCATCGAGTTCGGCGCGGGCGCGGGCGAGCGCGTCCCGGCGACGGACACCGCGGGCGCGGGGGCCGTACGCGACGTTGTCGAGGGAGGACAGGTGGGGGAACAGGCCGGGGCGCTGCTCGAGCGTCACCACGCGGCGGCGATGGGCCGGCAGGTGGGCGCGGGGAGAGCTGACCACGTGGCCGTCGATCCGGACCTCACCGGAGTCGGGTCGCAGGTGCCCGGCGAGCAGCGCCAGAGCCGTGGACTTGCCGGCGCCGTTGGGGCCGACGATCGCGACGCGGCGCCCGGCCGGGACGGTGAGGCCCAAGTCGACGTCGCGGTCCGTGACGCTGCAGTCGAGCTCGGCGGCAGGCACGGCGGCGGACGCGACGGCCCGGGCGGGGGCGTCAGCCACGGCCCGTCACCGCCCTGCGCGCGACGACGGCCGAGCCGGCCATGAGGACCGCCGCCACGACGATGAGCAGCAGGGCCAGGGTGAGCGCGGTCCCGGTGTCCGACTCGCGGCTGAGATAGATCTCCAGCGGCAGCGTGCGCGTGGTTCCCTGCAGCGAGCCGGCGAAGGTGAGCGTCGCGCCGAACTCGCCGAGGGCGCGGGCGAAGGACATCGTGGCCCCGGCCACCAGGGCGGGCAGCACGAGCGGCAGCGTCACCGTGGTGAGGACGCGGGTGGGGGAGGCGCCGAGGGAGGACGCGGTCTGCTCGAGGCGAGCGTCGACCGAACGGAGCGCGCCCTCGACCGCCACGACGAGGAACGGCATGGCCACGAAGGTCTGTGCGATCACCACGGCGGCGGTCGTGAAGCCGATCTCGATGCCCAGCACCGACAGGTGCCGGCCCACCACGCCGGTGCGGCCGAACGTGATGAGCAGCGCCAGGCCCGCCACCACCGGGGGCAGGACCATGGGCAGCGCGGTGACCGTCCGGGCGAGCGCCGCGAACGGGCCGTGACTGCGCGAGAGCAGCACCGCCAGCGGGGTACCCAGGAGCACGCACAACACGGTCGAGATCGCGCACGTGCGCAGGCTGAGCAGCGCCGCGTCCCGCGCGGCCTCGGACCCGACGAGCGTGGGGACATCCGCCCACGGGATCCGCACCGCCAGGCCGAGTAGCGGCAGCGCCATCAGCAGGACGGTGCCCGTCGCCGCGACGAGAAGCCACCGCGGGAGCGGCATCGCCACAACGCCGGGGCTGCGGACACGCCGACCGGTCACGGCGGGCCGAACCCGTACCCGGCCAACACGGCCAGACCGGCGGGGCTGGTGACGGAATCGATGAAGCGCTGGCCGAGGTCGGGGGCAGGGGAGTTCTCCAGCATCGCGATCGGGTAGCGGTTGGGATGGGCGCTCGCGCCGCTGATCCCGACCTTCTCGACCGCGTCCCCCGCAGTCGCGGCGTCGTAGACGATCCCGGCGTCGGCCTCGCCGGAGGAGACCTTGCCGCGCACATCGGTGACCTTGGTCTCCTCGCTCACCGGCCGCAACTCGACCCCGGCGGATTCCGCGAGCGCCAGGGTGGCGTTGCCACACGGCACGCCCTCGGCGCACACGACGAGCCGGGTGCCGTCCAGAGAGCCGTCGAGCCCGGTGATCCCGGCCGGATTGCCGGGCGGGGTGATGAGCGTGAGGTCGTTGGTCGCGATCACCGCCGGCGTGCCGGCCACCAGCCCCTCGGAGATCGCGCGGTCCATGTTCGTCTCGTCCGCCGAGACGAACACGTCGGCCGGGGCGCCACTCGCGATCTGGTCGACCAGACCGGAGGAGCCGTCGAAGGAGAGCCGGACCTCGACACCGGGATTGGCCGCCTCGAAGTCCTCGGCCAACTCCGAGAACGCCTCGGTGAGCGAGGCGGCGGCGAACACCGTCAGCGTCTGCGACGCCGCGGTGTCGTCGTCGCCCCCGGAGGCGCAGCCCGCCAACGCGGACAGCCCAACGACGGCGCCGAGCGCGGCGGCGGCGAATCGGCGCGTCATTGCGGGGCGCCTTCGATCACGACGCTCGTCGCCTTGACCCGCGCCGTGGCCAGAGAGCCGGCCTCCAGGCCCATCTCGCGCACGGCCTCCGTGGAGATCAGCGAGACCACGCGGTAGGGCCCACACTGGATGTCGACCTGGGACATGACCGGGTCGGACTTCACCGACGTGACCAGGCCGCGGAAGCTGTTGCGCGCGCTGACCGCGGCGTCGCCGGAACCGTCCACTCCTGCGCCCCGCCCGGCGGCCCGTTCCTGGGCCAGCCGGGCGAGATCGGCGCCGGCGACGGTCTTGCGACCGGAATCGTCCGGGGACGCGGTGAGCTCGCCGCGTTCGATCCACCGGCGCACCGTGTCGTCGCTGACCCCCATCAGGGAGGCCGCCTCGCTGATTCGCAACTGCGTCATGAAGCTCACTCTAGACCCGCAGGTGCGCAATGGTGGGGGAGTCGGGCTCGCTTCCGCGGAACCGCGCGCCAGGTTGGCGGGTCAGCGGTAGTTGGTGAACTGCAGTGCCACCTCGAAGTCCGCTTCCTTGAGCAGCGAGATGCAGGTCTGCAGGTCGTCGCGCTTCTTGGACGACACGCGGATCTCCTCGCCCTGGATCTGCGCCTTGACGCCCTTGGGTCCCTCGTCGCGCAGGAGCTTGGTGATCTTCTTGGCGTTCTCCTTGTCGATGCCCTGCTTGAGCGAGCCGACCAGGCGGAAACTCTTGCCCGACGGCATCGGCTCGCCCACCTCGAGCGCCTTCATGCTGAGCCCGCGGCGGACCAGCTTCTCGATGAACACGTCCTTGGCGGCCATGACGCGGTCCTCGGTGTTAGCGGTGATCTCCACCGCGTCCTCGCCCTTCCACTCGATGCCGGCGTCGGTGCCGCGGAAGTCGTAGCGCGTGCCCAGCTCCTTGGCGGCCTGGTTCAGTGCGTTGTCCACCTCCTGGCGGTCGAACTCCGAGACGATGTCGAACGAGGACTCCGAGGCCATGGACGCTCTCTCCTTCACTGGTGGCGGGGCTTGCTGCGGTCGATCCAGGCCAGGTTACCCGCCCCCGGAGACCCCCGATTTGGTACCCGGGGGGCGGGGCGTTGTACTGTGTCTCTGCGCCCTGCGGGGTGCACGCCAGATTGCCCGAGCGGCCAAAGGGAGCGGATTGTAAATCCGTCGGCTTAGCCTTCGTTGGTTCGAATCCATCATCTGGCACTCGGAGACCCCTGCCACAAGCGGGGGTCTCCGTGCATTTCAGGGACACCCCCTCAGCGCTGGCGGTCGCCGCGGCGCGCCGCGATAGGCTGGCGGCGTGCATACGTGGGTGGCGACAGGCTCGGACTCGACTGGGCGCGGTCAGGACCCATCCGCGTTCGCCTCCGCTCCGAATAACAGGGCATGACCTTGTGTTCTGTGCCCGCAGTCCCTCGGATGGCCGTGCGTGACGTGCCAGCGGGGCTCGGCTCCGCCGTCGACGACTGGGTTGCGGATCTCGACGCCACGACGCGCGCCGGCAAGGGGATACGGTCCGCTTTGCTCGAGGCCGTGTACGTCGCCGCCGGTGGCGAGGAGCCTGCAGTGCGGGTCGCGGTGGGCGAGGCGCTCGAACTGCTCCACGAGGCATTTCTCATCCACGACGACGTCGTTGACGGCGACGACCACCGCCGTGGTCAGTCCAACCTCCAGGGCCGGACGAGGGATCGGGTGGCGGCTCGGGGCGCCGCCCCGGCGGTCGCGGAGGGCGTCGGCAGGGCCGCCGGTCTGCTGGGAGGCGACATGCTCCTTGTCGCGGCGATGAGCGGCTTCGCACGCCTGCCGGTGCCCGCACCGACGGCGCACCGGGTCCTCGACGAGGTCGAGCGGGCGGTCGCGGCCTCCGTGGCCGGCGAGTACGCCGACATCCACTATTCCGCTGACGCCCGCCCGCCGAGCCGGGAGCGTGCCCTGGCGATCGGCCAGGCCAAGACCGCCGCCTACTCGGTCTCCCTGCCGCTCGTGCTGGGCGCGATTCTCGCAGGTGCCGGGGACCAGACCGTCGAGTCGTTGCGTGAAGCGGGCGCTCACCTGGGCACGGCCTATCAGGTGGTCGACGACCTGCTGGGAGTGTTCGGCGACCCGGGCGAGACGGGCAAGTCCAACGAGGGCGATCTCCTGCGCGGTGCGCCCACCGTCCTACTGGCGTTCGCCGCCACCACCGACGCGTGGCCCCGCATCGACGCCGCGCTCGGGGGCCACGGCCACGGAGACCCCGACCCGGATACCGCGCGTGATCTCCTGTACGAGTGCGGGGCCCGGGACCACGCGCAGCGGGTCGCCGAGGATCTGGTCGCCGCGGCCCGCACCGCGCTGGACCGTCCGACCATCCCGGCCGCGATCCGGGCCGCCCTCGCACCCCACCTGGCCGCCGCCCTGGAGAGGACCCGATGACCCCGACGAACCCGCACGCGGAGTTCACCGAGGCCGCGCGGGCGTGCGCGCAGGTGCTGCTGCGCCGCTACTCCACGTCCTTCGCCCTGGCCTGCCGACTGTTGTCGCCGGCCACCCGGCCGCATGTCGCCGCGATCTACGCGTGGGCGAGGGTCGCCGACGAGGTCGTCGACGGCGCGATGGACGACCCGGCCGCCGCGCGCGAGCTCATCGCCGAGGCACGCCGCCGCACCCACCGCGCGATCGAGCAGGGGCTGGACCCGGACCCCGTCACCCACGCCTTCGCCGACACCGCACGCCGGTTCGGGATCGGCGCGCGCCTGGTGGACCCGTTCTACGACTCGATGGAGGCGGACCTGGACGTCACCGTGCACAGCGACGAGTCGCTGCGCCGGTACATCCACGGGTCGGCGGAGGTGATCGGGGAGATGTGCCTGCGGACGTTCGCGGGTGGCGGATCGGGCGACGACGACGAGCTCGCAGCCGGTGCACGAGCACTGGGATCGGCGTTCCAGAAGGTCAATTTCCTCCGGGACGTCCGTGAGGATTCCGGAGAGCTCGGCCGCAACTATCTGCCCGGTCGGGATCCGCTCGCACTGACCGACCGCGATGTCCGGGAGTTGGCGGACGACGTGGACGTCGACCTGCGGCTGGCCCGCATCGCGATCGGCCGGATCCCCGGCCGGGACCGCCTCGCGGTGTTGGCCGCGCACGATCTGTTCGCGGAGCTCAACGAGCGGCTGCGCGCCGCGGGCGCCGCCGGAGTGAGCTCCGGACGGGTCCGCGTGCCCGACGCGGTGAAGCTGAAGATCATCGCCCGCGCCGCGGCCACCGGTCGCCGGGTCTCCCAACGGTCGGGGGAGTCCCGATGAGTGGTGAGTTCGAGCGGCTGCGACTGCGGCTGCGTCGGGGTCGACCCGTCGCCCCCGACGGTCCTGTCGTGGTGGTGGGCGGCGGTATCGCTGGGCTGGCCACTGCCGCGCTACTCGCCCGGGAGGGCCGTGACGTCACGCTCGTCGAGGCCACCGAGGAGGTCGGCGGCCGGGCGGGTAGCTGGTCGTCCGGAGGGTTCCGCTTCGACACGGGCCCGTCGTGGTTCCTCATGCCGGAGGTGTTCGACCACTTCTTCCGACTCTGCGGCACCTCGTCCGCCGAGCAGCTCGACCTGGTCCGCCTGGACCCCGGCTACCGCGTGTACTTCGAGAACCAGTCCGAGCCGGTCGACGTCCGCTCGGACCGGGCCGCCTCCACCGCGCTGTTCGAGTCTCTCGAGCCGGGGGCCGGCGCGGCCCTGGAGAAGTATCTCGACTCGGCCCGCATGACCTACGATCTCGCACTGCGGCGGTTCCTCTACACGAGCTTCACCTCGTACCCGGCCCTGGTGCGGCGGGAGGTCGTGGCCCGCGCGGGGACGCTTCTCGCGCGGCTCGCCCAGCCGCTGCAGTCGTACGTGGCCCGCCGCTTCCGGGACCGCCGCATCCAGCAGATCCTCGGCTACCCGGCGGTGTTCCTGGGCTCCTCGCCGTACCTCGCGCCGTCGATCTATCACCTCATGAGTCACCTCGACCTGGCCGACGGGGTGCTCTACCCGCGCGGCGGTTTCGCCGAGCTCATCGCGGCCGTCCGGAGGGTGGCCGAGCAGCAGGGCGTGCGCATCCACACCGGCACCGAGGCGATCGCCCTCACGGTCTCCGACCCCGGCCCGGAAAGGCCCTCCGTGACGGGGGTCCGGGTACGTGACCGGGCAGGAGCCGAGCGGACGCTGCCGGCCGGCCTCGTCGTCGGCGCCGCGGACCTGCACCACCTCGAGACCCGGTGGCTGCCGGACCACCTCCGCACCTACCCGCAGTCCTACTGGGACCGGCGTATGCCGGGGCCCGGTGCGTTGCTCGTGCTGCTCGGCGTGCGCGGCGAGCTGCCGCAGCTGGCGCACCACACGCTGTTGTTCACCGAGCGCTGGGAGGAGGGGTTCGACGCCATCTTCGGCGACGAGCCGCACATCCCCGATCCCGCCTCCCTCTACGTCTGTAGGCCGAGCGCGACCGACACCGACCCGAATGCCGGGATCGCGCCGGAGGGTCACGAGAACCTCTTCGTCCTGGTGCCGATCCCCGCCGACCCCGCGTCGGGGCGTGGCGGTGTCGACGGTGCCGGTGACGCGACGATCGAGGCGGCCGCCGACCAGGCGATCGCGCAGATCGCCGACTGGACCGGCATCCCGGACCTCGCCGAGCGGATCGTCGTACGCCGCACCATCGCGCCGGCCGATCTCGAGGCGGATCTGGGCGCCTGGCGCGGTACCGCACTCGGCCCGGCACATACCCTGGCGCAGAGCGCGTTCTTCCGCACCCGCAATGTCAGCAGGCACGTCGACGGGCTGTTCTACGCGGGCGCCTCGACCATTCCGGGGATCGGGCTGCCGATGTGCCTCATCAGTGCGGAGTTGGTGCTCAAGCACGTGCGCGGCGACACCGGCACCGCCCCGGTGGCCGAGCCGGGCGGAGGCACGGTGTTCAGCGGGTGATCGGGCTGGCGTACCTGGCTGTCCAGGCCCTCTCGTTCGCGGGGATCCTCGTGATCGACCACCGCTGGCGTCTCGCCGCATTCCGCGCCCCGGCCGCCACCGCGCTGGCCGTCACCGCCGCAGTGGCGTTGTTCCTGACCTGGGACGTACTCGGCGTGCGCAGCGGTGTGTTCTTCCGCGGCACGACCGACTTCATGACCGGACTGCTCATCGCGCCGGAGATCCCTGTCGAAGAGGTGGTGTTCCTGGCGTTCCTGTCGTACCTGGCGCTGGTCTGTGCGACCGGGGTGACGGCCGCGGCCGAGCACCTCCGCGCACGGCGGACAGGGAACGACCCGGCCCGTACCGACGAAACGGGGGAGCACCCGTGACCGGTATCTACACGACCATCAACCTCACCATGTCGATCCCGGTGCTCGGCGCCGCGGCGATCGCCCTGTGGCGACTGCGCGGGGCCGAGCGACGGCGGTGGTTGCTCGGCGTCGGCGGCTCGCTGGTGGTGCTGCTCGTCCTCACCGCGATCTTCGACAATCTCATGATCGCCGCCGGTCTCGTGGCCTACGACGACGCCCTCACCAGCGGTCTGCGCCTCGGGCTGGCGCCGATCGAGGACTTCTCGTATGCGATCGCCGCCGCCGTGTTCGTGCCCTCGGTGTGGTCCGTACTCACGGCGCGGACGCCGGCGGCCGTGGCCGACGAACACACCTCTCCGCAGGACTCCGGGGCAGGCGTTCCGGACAGCGTTCGGGACAGCGTTCCGGATAGGCCGGCGCCGCCCGCACTGCTGACCACGCTGTTCTGGTCATCGCGTCCGGTGTCGTGGGTGAACACCGCCGCCCCGTTCGCGCTGGCCTACCTCCTGGCCACCGGCGGATTCGACCTCGTGGGGGTGATCGGCACGGTCTTCTTCCTGGTGCCGTACAACCTCGCGATGTACGGGATCAACGACGTCTTCGACTACGAGTCCGACCTACGCAATCCGCGCAAGGGCGGGGTCGAGGGCGCCGTGCTCGACCGGTCGCGGCACACGGCGACGCTCGTGGCCTCGGCCGTGACGACGGTGCCGTTCCTGGTCTACCTGGTCCTGGTGGGTTCGGCGGAATCATCTTTGTGGCTGGCGGCCAGCATGTTCGCCGTGATCGCCTACAGCGCCAGAGGAATGCGGTTCAAGGAAGTCCCGTTCCTGGACTCGATCACATCCGCATTCCACTTCGTCTCCCCGGCCATCATCGGGTGGACGATCGCCGGGGCCGAACTCACCGCGGGGGTGTGGGCGTGCCTGGTCGCGTTCATGCTGTGGGGCGCGGCGTCCCAGGCGTTCGGGGCCGTGCAGGATGTGCGTTTCGACCGCGAAGCCGACCTCAAGTCGGTCGCGACCGTGCTCGGGGCGCGGAGCACCGTCTGGTTCGCGCTGGCCTGTTACGTCGCCGCCGTCCTGGTGTTGCTGATCTGCGCGCCGTGGCCCGCGTCGGGTGCGGCGTTCGCGATCCTGCCGTACCTGGCGACGGTCGCCGCCTACCTACGGGTCGACGATTCGACCGCCGAGGCGACCAATGAGGGCTGGAAGCGCTTCCTCGTGCTCAACATGCTGGCCGGCTTCTGCGTGACCCAACTCGTCCTCTGGTCGGTTCTCGTCTGGGCCTGACCGCCGCCTCGCCGCCCGGCCCTTCCGCTCGGCCCGGACCGTGCACGTCTCTCAGCGCCGGGCGCGCTCCAGCCACCGCTGCGAGGGTGGGCTCGTGCGCCAGTTACGGAAGATCGTCCGGAACGCGCGGGAGAACCGTCTCCGCATGGCGGCCGGGTCGTCGAAGGGGCGCGCGGAGATCCCGACGCTCAGCGAGCGGTCCACGACCACGCGGTCGGCGGCGCCGAACTGGAACGACAGGTCGATGTCGTCGTGGAGTTCGGGGTCAGTCCGGTCGACACCATCGCGCGCCCGATCCCACGCACTGCGGCGCATCGCCAGGTTGGAACCGAACAGCACCGGGTGGGCCATCGCCGCGCCGACCGACAGGAAGAAGGCGTCCATGTAGAGCACCCGGGCCGCCGCAGCGCGCCATCCTTCGAGCCCGATGAACTCGCCGGGCCCGGAGAGTGCCGAAAGCGCCGCGTCCGTCTCAAAGGCCGTCTCGATCCGGGCGAGCCAGTCGGGGCCGGGGCGAGAGTCCGCGTCCAGCCGGGCGATCACATCGCCTGTTGCCGAGTCGTAGCCGGCCGCCGCCGCAGCCGGGATGCCCCTGACGGGCTCCTCGATCACCCGCGCGCCCGCGGCGAGGGCGACGGCCGCGCTGTCGTCGGAGCAGCCGTTGTCGACCACGACGATCTCGTCGGCCGGTCGTGACTGCCCGAGCAGTGCGGCGAGGCATCCGCGGAGTTCATCGACGTCGTCCAGGACGGGAACGACCACGGAGATGCGCATGCGAGCATTCTGCCACCCCCGACGGCGAGCAGCCGCCGCTCAGATCGGGGTAGGCCACCGTTGACCAGCCGATTTGTGTGCGCTCGAAGCCTGTGTGTAATCTGCTAAAGGCTTACGCACCGAGCCGAGGACGGACAGTCCGAGACTCGATGTGGCCCGCCCCCTTAGCTCAGTCGGCAGAGCGTTTCCATGGTAAGGAAAAGGTCGTCGGTTCGATTCCGACAGGGGGCTCGCACTGTGCGGGCGGCGCGATCGTCCGACTAGCAGAGCATGCCGGTGTAGCTCAGCTGGTTAGAGCGCACGACTCATAATCGTGAGGTCGGGGGATCGAGTCCCCCCACCGGTACTCCTGACGAAAGCCGTCCACGGATCCGTGGACGGCTTTCGTATTCTCAGGCGCGGGCCCTTACCCCTTCAGCCCTCAGGGGTTGCGGAAATCGGGCGGCCGGTCACACCCCGAACGTCGAGCGCGGGTACATGGCCTCGACATCGGTGATCACGTTCACCAGGTACGGAACCCCGCTGGCGAACGCGCGGTCCAGGGCCGGGCCGATCTGCGCCGGATCGGTCACCATCTCGCCGGCCCCGCCGAGGGCGCGGACCACCTCGTCGTAGCGGGTTCCCGGGGCGAGGTCGGCGATCACGTCGTAGCCGTACAGCATCTGCATCGGACCCTTCTCCAGGCCCCACGCACCGTTGTTCCCCATCACCATCACCACGGGCAGATTGTGCCGCACGAGCGTGTCCACGTCGATGAGGGAGAAGCCGGCGGCGCCGTCGCCGAGCAGGAGCACCACCTGGCTCGACGGGCGGGCGATGCGGGCCGCGATCGCCGCACCCAGCCCCGCGCCGAGGCAACCGAAGGGCCCGGGGTCGAGCCAGTTGCCGGGCCGGGCGGGCTCGATGAACTTGCCGGCGTAGGACACGAAGTCCCCGCCGTCGCCGATCACCACCGCGTCCTCGGCCAGTCGCGGGAGCAGCTCGCCGTAGATCCGCCCCGGGTGGATCGGGTCCGCGCTCGCCGAGAACAGCTCCAGATCGGCGGCGTGGGTGGCGTCCGCCTTCTCCCGCAGCGAGGCCGTCCAGCTGCTCCGGTCGGGTCGCGTGGGGCGCTTCTCGACCGCCGCCAGCATCGCGTCGAAGATCCGGCCCAGGTTTCCGGCGGTCGCCACGGCCGGGGAGGCGTGGTGGCTGAGCTGGCTCTCGGAGTCCGCGATGTGGATCACGGTCGCGGGCGTCGCGTCGTCCTTGCCGCCGAACACCCCGTACCCGAGCCGGAAATCGAGCGGTGTCCCCACCACGATCACCAGATCGGCGGTGCCGAACGCCAGGCCGCGGGCCTTGGTCACCAGCAGCGGATGCCCCGCGGGCAGGATCCCGCGGCCCATGCCGTTGGGGATCGTCGGCAACCCGAGCGTCTCCACGCAGCGCAGCGCCGCCGCCTCGGCGCCGTCGGCCCACACGTCCGAGCCGATCACCACCACGGGCCGCTCGGCGCCCACGATCAGGTCGGCGATCCGGTCGACGGCGTCGGTGTCGGGGGAGCGGTCGGGCGCGGCGGCGGGGGAGCCGTCGTCGGCCGGGCCCGGGCCGGGCCGCACCGACTCGCTGCGATCGAAGAAGTGGTCCATGTGCACGTCGAGGAACGCCGGACCGCGGTGGGCGGTGCCCGCGGCGGTGAACGCGCGATGGGTGGCGGGGGCGATGTCGGCGGTGTCTCGGGCGGTCTCCGCTGACACGGTCACGGACTGCACGACCGGCACGTGGTCGAACTCCTGCAGACTGCCGGTGCCCCACCGCGCCGCCGGGGCCCGCCCGCCGATCATGACCATCGGAGCTCCCGAGAACGTCGCCTGCGCCAACGCGCTGACCCCGTTGGTGACGCCCGGACCGGCGGTCAACACCGCCAGGCCGGGGGAGCGGGTGAGTTTGCCGGTCGCCTCGGCCGCGAACGCCGCCGTCTGCTCGTGCCGCACGTCCAGGAGCGAGACGCCGTGGTCCTCTTTCTCGGCCGCGTCGTACATCGGGAAGACGTGAGCGCCGGACAGGGTGAACATGGTCCGCACCCCGTGCGCGGCGGCCACGGCCGTGGCGTGCGAGCCACCGTGCCCCTCGACGGGGGACGGCCCCGTTCCGGTGTCCCGGCGGCTCTGGTCGGTCGGACTGTTCTGGCGCACGGCTCTCTCCCTGGTCGACTCCCCTCCACCGTAGGAGTTGAGGGGTGCGACATTCAGGGCTTCGGCGTATGCGGTGTCCGCAGGGCGACGACCACCGGGATCACGATGAGCACCACCCCGATCGCCTGCAGCCCCGGGGAGTCATCGGCCTCACCGAGGATCAGCCCGGCGATCCCGAGACCGATCACCGTGAGAAGGCCGATGAGGATCACCACGAAACGCGCTGCCGCCTTCATCGACCGACCTCGTTGTCGTCGTCGTTGTCGTCGTTCTGGTCTTCCTCGACCCACTCGAGCAGGTCTCCGGGTTGGCAGTCGAGCACCCGACACATGGCGTCGAGCGTGCTGAAGCGCACCGCCTTGGCCCGCCCGTTCTTGAGGACGGAGACGTTGGCCGGCGTCAGGCCCACCCGCTCCGCGAACTCGCCGACGCTCATCTTGCGCCGGGCCAGCTCAACGTCGATTCGCACCACGATGGGCATCAGATCACCGCGTCCATATCCGTACGCAGCCCGGTCGCCTGCCGCAGTAGCGCACGCATCACGACCATCAGCAACGCGGCCACCGCGATGATCGTCACCATCAGCAGGAGTAGGAGCGGCAGCCCGGGGTCGTCGGCGGTGAACCCCACCACCAGGAACACCCCGGCCAGCACCAGCCAGGCGGCGACGATCGCACCGAGGATCACGTCCACCCATTTCAACGAGGCCACCGTGAAGCTCCGGTCGGCCACCACCATCCCGAGCAGCCTCCACGTCGCGACGATCACCACCTGGATGCACAGCACCCAGAAGACCGTCACGGCCGTCAGCGGCCAGCGCAGATGTGCGCTCTCAGGGTGCTCCGCGGCCATGTGGGCGAACTGGCCGGGCAGCGACATGGTCTGGAACACCAGCAGGATCGCGAACAGCAGGACCAGGAGCGCCCGAAGCGGTAGGACCGCACGAATGACGATGTTCATGCAATGAGTCTCGCTAAATACCTATCGAAAGTCAATAGGGGCACCCGGTTCGGAGAATCGGACGTGGTCGGGCCGCCGGCCGGGCGGTCATAAGGAAAAAGTTGTGCCGGGCCCACCCATCCGGCAGTCCATCCGTCGCGAAGCCCGAGAACCCGACGGAAAGGATCCTCCGTGAACCACCCCATCATCGACCGACTGCACGGCGACGACCGTGTGCAACTCTTCGAGGCCATCACCGCGGCCGGCCAGAGCCCGTACTTCGCCGCGTCGCAGTCCGGCTGCGGCACCGTGACCACCTACGACGGCACCGAGCGGATCATGCTCGGGTCGAACAACTACCTGGGTCTGGCCCAGCATCCCGAGGTCGTCGAGGCGGCGGTCCGCGCGGTCCGGGAATTCGGCGCGGCCAGTACCGGAAGTCGCCTGCTCAACGGCACCATGGAGCTGCACGAGGAGTTCGAGGACGAGATCACCCGCTGGTTCGGCACCGAGCAGAGCCTGAGCTTCTCGACCGGCTACCAGACCAACCTCGGGACGCTGGCCGCCCTGTTGGGTCCCGACGACGCGGTGGTGGTGGACCAGTTCGCCCACGCCTCGATCCGCGACGGCATCCGGATGTCCCGCGCGACGCCCCACGTGTTCGCCCACAACGACCTCGGATCACTCGACAAGGCCCTGGTCGCGGCCCGCAGGTCGGGGGCCGACCAGATCCTGGTGGTCGTGGATTCGCTGTACTCGATGGAGGGCAGCCTGGCCCCGGTCCCGCAGATCGCGGCGTCGGCGCGCGAGCACGGCGCGGCACTGATGGTCGACGAGGCCCACGCCCTCGGTCTCTACGGACAGAACCGTCGCGGCTGGGCAGAGGAATGTGAGTGCTCGGCCGACGTGGACGTGACCATGTCGTCGCTGTCCAAGGCCACCGCCTCCATCGGCGGCTTCATCACGGGCAGCCGCGAGCTGATCGCCGGGTTGCGGGTCAGTGCGCGACCGATGTTGTTCTCCACCGCGGCCGTGCCCGCGACGGTTGCCGGCGTGCTGGCGGCCGTGCGGATCATCCGCAGTGACGAGGGCGCACGTCGCGTGGAGGCTCTGCGGCACAAGGCCACGGGACTGCGTGCGGAACTCGAGCGCCGCGGCCACGAGTGCGGCTCGGGGCACGCCGGCGCCGACTGGTCGCCGATCGTGCCGGTACACGTGGGCGACGACATGTTGGCGTTCGAGGCATGGAACCGACTGATGGCGCGCGGCGTGTACACCGGCACCGCGGTCAGCCCGGCCGTCCCCGCGTCGGGCGCGATCCTGAGGGTGTGCGTGACCTCTGAGCACACCGAGGAGCAGCTGGCGCACGCCGCCGAGGCGATCGACGGCGTGCTCGCGGAACTCGTCGGGGCGCCGGCCTGATGCGGGTCGTGCTGACCGGTGCCTCCGGCGACTTCGGCACGGCGATCCTGCGACGGCTGATCACCGAGAGCCGGGTCGATTCGATAGTCGCGATCTCACGCTCGCCGCAGCGGGTGTCCGACCCGCGTATCGAGACGGTGGCGCTGGACCTGGCCACCGACCCCGTCGACCGGGTTATGGCCGGCGCCGACGCGGTGATCCACTGCGCGTTCGTCGTGGAGGAGCCCAGGGACAAGGCCGCGGCCCGCCGGGTCAACGTGGACGGCTCCGCCCGGATCCTCCGCGCGGCCGACGCGGCCGGGGCCGCGATCTGCGTGATGACCTCCAGCGTCAACGCCTACGGGCCCCGCGGTGGGCCCGAGGTCCTGGACGAATCGGCCCCGATCGGTGCGGGGCCCGAGCACTACTACCTGCACCACAAGGCCCTGGTCGAGGAGGACATCCGCCGCTGGCGCCACACGAGTGGTGGCCGGATGGCCGTGGCCGTCCTGCGCCCCACCTACATCGTGGGCCCGGACATGGACAACTCCGGACTGGCGTCGATGCGGGCCCGGGTCGTCGCCTACCCGACACCGTGGCGCTCGTACTACCAGTTCCTCCACCAGGACGATCTGGCCGACGCGTACGTCCGGGTGATCCGCGACCGGGTGGACGGCGAGTTCAACGTGGGAGCCGAGGACGCGGTCACCGTCGCGCAGATGTGCCGCTGGAACCGCTCGCTGTGCGTGCCCCTGCCGCTCGGACTCGCCGGCCGCCTGGCGGACCTGGGCTACCGACTCCGACTGCTGCCCTACTCGTCCCACTGGGTGACGCCCGGTGAACCCGTCACGACGTCCCGGCGCCTGCGCCACGCCACCGGCTGGAGACCGGCACGGACGAGCGCCGAGGCCGCCCGACTCATGCTCGCGGGCGGCTGACCGCCACCGAGCCCCGGCCGCAGGCGGTCTCGATCGGCCAGCGACGCCGATCAGCTCTGATCGCCACCCAACGAAAGGAACCCCATGACCCTGACCACCGAGTACGCCGTTCTGGACCACTACGCGCCGGGCCTGCGGGAACGACTGTCCACCGCGGGCCTGATGGCCAATGAGAGCCCCGATTCCAGCGCGATCGCCGAGTGGGCCGCCACCGATGCCACCGGGCTGATCGTTCCCGCCGAACTGGGAGGCCGTGGCGCAACAGCAGTAGAGGCGGTCCGGTTCCAGACCGCGGTCGGCGCACTGGCCCCGTCGCTGGCGGCGGCGACGACCATGCATCACCTGTCCTGCGCCACCCTCTTCGAGGCCGCCGAGGACGCGACGCCGGACGAGCGCGAGCTCATCCGCTCCCTGGTTGAGCAGCGCACCGTGATGGCGTCCGGGTTCTCCGAGGGCAAGCCCGGCGGGTCCGTGTTCCGTCCCACGATGACCGCGCGCAGGGAGGGCGACGACTACGTGCTCTCCGGTCGCAAGATGCCCTGCAGTCTGTCCCGGTCCATGTCGCTGCTCGTGGCCAGCGCTCTGGTCGACGACTCCGAGCGGGCTGTCGTCCTGGTGTTCAACGGCTCCGACGGCCTGACCCGCGAGGACTTCTGGAAGGCGCCCGTCCTGGCCGCGGCCGAGAGCGACGCGCTGGTGCTGGACGAGGTGCGGGTCGAGTCCGACATGGTGTTCCTCACCTCGGAGAACGACCCCGACGACGTCCATGAGATGACCGGCTACCTGTGGTTCGGACTGCTCATCAGCGCCGGCTACCTCGGCGTGGCCGCACGCCTGGTGGAAGCCCTCGCGGCCAGGGACACGGTGGACCCGAAGCTGTTCGCGACCGTGCTGGCCGAGGTGGAGACGATGCGCACCGCGCTGCTGGCCGTGGCGGCCGCGTTCGACTCCGGCGAGCGCGGGGGTGATCTGTCCGGCCGCCTCGCGCTGGTCCGTTGGTCGATGCGCGAGGCCCTGGTCCGCGTCCAGTCCGGGGTCCGCGAGGCCGTGGGCGGGTTCGCCTATATGCAGGATCCCGAGCTGGCGTACGCCTTCGAGGCCGTCCAGGTGTTCGGCTACCACCCGCCGTCGCGGCGTGAGACCGCCGACAAGCTCCTCGCGTGGGCGCAGGGCGAGGACTTCCGATACGTGTGACTCCGATACGTGTGACCCGGCCTCGGGCCGGCGGTAGGCCGGGCCGGCGGCGGGCCGGGGGCGGCGGCCACCCGGGCGGGACCGGCGGGACGGGCACCGATGCTCGGGTAGCGTCGCCGGGTGTGAGCACAGATAACGCTGATGACCCCGTCGTCGTCGTCGGGGATCCCGTCACGGTCACCGACGCGGTGGTCGCGCGCTTCGCCGAGGCGGTCTCCGCACCGCCCGGACAGCTTCCGGCGACCCTCGCCGCCGCGCTGACCGCCCCGGTCCAGCGCGCAGTGGTGGACCACCCCGCGCTGCGCATCGACCTCTCGCGCACCCTCCACACCGCGCAATCCAGCGAGCACCACCGACCGATCCGGGTCGGCGACGTCCTCACCGCCACCGCGACGGTCACCGGCGTGCGATCGGCGCGCGGCGGGCGGATGATCGGCTTCGACACCGTCCTGCGCGACGCCCGCGGCGCGGCCGTCCAGACCCTGACCAGTGCACTGCTCACCGCGGAGGTGGAGGGATGACGACGCCGCACGACCCGACGACGACCCCGACGACGACCCCGCCCGTCGCCCCGTCCGTCGGCGACGCGTTGCCTTCCCGCGACGTGGAGATCACCCGTGCCGACCTGCGTCGCTACGCCGAGGCCTCGGGCGACCACAACCCGATCCACCTCGAGGACGGGGCGGCGCAGGCGCTCGGCCTGCCCGGCGTGGTGGCGCACGGGATGCTCACCTCCGCGCTGGCGATCGGGGTCGTGGCCGGGTGGGCCGGGGGAGCGGACCGCGTCCTGGCCACATCGATCCGGTTCGCCGGGCCCGTGGTGGTGCCGGCCGAGGAGCCCGCGGTGCTGCAGGTGTCCGGCACGGTGCGCAGAGTGGCCGAGGACGGGGCGAGCGCCGACGTCGCGCTGGCGGTGACGTGTGGCGGCGCGAAGGTGTTCGGCAAGGCGATCGTCACGGTCGCGGTGGGGGTGTGATTTCGGCGGACGGCCGCCGCTGTCGTACAGTGGGACGCCCGACCGAACGCGGTCGCGGACCACGCTGCCCGAGGCAGTAGCCGACACTGTAGAGTCGAGGCGTTCGTGCGGACCGCAGACGCGGAAGGCACGGGTGGCCGGGAGACCGGCCGAAGGGGCGTAGCTCAATTGGCAGAGCAGCGGTCTCCAAAACCGCAGGTTGCAGGTTCAAGTCCTGTCGCCCCTGCACTTCCCCGCAAGCCAGACGACCCGGAGGTAGGCGCGTGAGCAAGGATCGCGACGACGACGTCGACACCAGCGGCGCCCGCGACTCCGATGCCGCCGTCCCCACCGGGAAGGCCGGTCGTGGCGACACGACCGTCGCGAGCCGCGTCCGGACCGATGCGGACAAGCCGGAGGACACGCGGGCATCCCGCGCCAATCCGTTCCAGTACATCGCGCAGGTGGCCGAGGAACTGCGTAAGGTCATCTGGCCCACGCGCAATCAGATGGTCACCTACACCATCGTGGTGTTCCTGTTCCTCATCTTCATGACGGCGCTGGTCTCCGGCGTCGACTTCGGTGCGGGCAAGCTCGTCGAGCTCGTCTTCGACCGCTGACGACCCGCCGCACCAGGTCCGGGGCGAGAACCGGACCGACGAAACTCGAGAGGACCGCATTTCCGTGAGCGACATCGACCAGAGCCCTGAGGCCGACGGCGTCGAGGAGACCCCCGCTGCCGCCGAGCAGGCCGAGATCGAGGCCGACGCGGTGCTCGGTGACACGGGTGCGGATCCGTCGGACGCCGAGGTCCCCCCGGCTGCCGACGACGAGACCGCCGGTGACGACGCGATCGACGAGACCGCCGGTGACGAGGGGATCGTCGAGGAGATCGTCGACGGCGACGAGGCTGACCTCGAGGGCGGCGACGAGGCCGAGGCGGAGGCTCCCGCCGAGCCGGCCGCGCCGACGATCGACCCGATCATCGCGTTCAAGCGCCAGCTGCGGAAGCTGCCCGGTGACTGGTTCGTCATCCACTCTTACGCCGGGTACGAGAACAAGGTGAAGGCCAACCTCGAGACCCGCGCCGTCACCCTCGGCGCCGAGGACAAGATCTTCCAGGTCGAGGTCCCGATCGAGGAGTACACCGAGGTCAAGAACGGTCAGAAGAAGACCGCCAACCGCAAGGTCCTGCCCGGCTACGTGCTGGTGCGCATGGAGCTCGACGACGAGTCGTGGGGCGTCGTGCGCAACACCCCCGGTGTGACCGGCTTCGTCAGCGCGACCGGTGGTGCCACGGGCGCCCCGACCCCGCTGTCGCTGAGCGACGTCGCCAAGTTCCTGGCCCCCAAGCCGGAGAAGAAGGCCGCCGCCGGCGCCGCCGAGGGCGAGGGCGGTCTGGTCGCACCGGCCATCGAGGTCGAGTTCGAGGTCGGCGAGTCCGTCACCGTCATGGACGGTCCGTTCGCCACCCTCCCCGCGAGCATCTCCGAGGTCGACCCGGCCGCGCAGAAGCTCAAGGTGCTGGTGTCGATCTTCGGGCGCGAGACCCCGGTCGAGCTCGGTTTCAACCAGGTCGAGAAGATCGACTGACGCCCACGGGCTTGTCGGCGAACCCGCCCCGCGCAGCACGCGCCGGGCGGGTTCGCCGTTTCCGGGGCCGGGTGCCGATTGGGTGTTGGGGCCTGATTGGACGTAGACTCTCTCAGGTTGCGCCTGTATTCCCGCATGCCCGCCAGGTGGCTGGACGTCGCGGGGGAGGCGCACACGACAGTCGGTCCCCCGCGTGTACAGCGCGGCACCGAGATCCAGTCGAAGAATCAGGAAGACGATGCCTCCGAAGAAGAAGAAGGTCTCAGGGCTCATCAAGCTCCAGATCCAGGCCGGCGCTGCAAACCCGGCCCCGCCGGTCGGCCCGGCTCTGGGTGCCCATGGTGTCAACATCATGGAGTTCTGCAAGGCCTACAACGCAGCAACCGAGAACCAGCGCGGGAACGTCGTGCCGGTCGAGATCACGGTCTATGAGGACCGGTCGTTCGACTTCAAGCTGAAGACGCCCCCGGCCGCCAAGCTCCTGCTCAAGGCCGCCGGCCTGCAGAAGGGCTCCGGCACCCCGCACTCCGACAAGGTCGGCAAGGTCTCCATGGACCAGGTCCGCGAGATCGCGCAGACCAAGATGGAGGACCTCAACGCCAACGACATCGACCAGGCGGCCAAGATCGTCGCCGGCACCGCCCGTTCCATGGGCATCACGGTCGACGGCTGACCTCCACCCCGATAGCACCTGTGGAAGGGCAGCTCAGGCCCGCACCACACCCAACCGCTGCGCAATAGGCGTGGCAGGAATGGAACTGAAATGAGCAAGAACAGCAAGGCCTTCAAGGCCGCCGCTGAGAAGGTCGACCGCACCAAGCTGTACTCGCCTCTGGATGCCCTGGCCCTGGCCAAGGACACCTCCTCGACGAAGATGGATGCCACCGTCGAGGTCGCCATGCGACTTGGCGTCGACTCCCGCAAGGCGGACCAGATGGTCCGCGGCACCGTGAACCTTCCGAACGGTACCGGTAAGACCGCCCGCGTCATCGTCTTCGCCGCGGGCGAGAAGGCCACCGAGGCCGAGGCCGCCGGTGCCGACGCCGTGGGCTCCGAGGAGCTCATCGAGAAGATCCAGGGCGGCTGGCTCGACTTCGACGCCGCGATCGCCACCCCGGACCAGATGGCCAAGGTCGGCCGTGTGGCCCGCGTGCTCGGCCCGCGCGGCCTCATGCCGAACCCCAAGACCGGCACCGTCACCATGGACGTGGCCAAGGCCGTGTCCGACATCAAGGGCGGCAAGGTCACCTTCCGCACCGACAAGGCCAATAACCTGCACTTCATCGTGGGTAAGGCGTCGTTCTCCACCGAGCAGCTCACGGAGAACTACCAGGCCGCGATCGACGAGGTCATGCGTCTCAAGCCGTCCTCCTCGAAGGGCCGCTACCTGCAGAAGATCACCATCTCCACCACGACCGGCCCCGGCATCCCGGTCGACACCTCCGCCGTGTCCAAGCTGCTCGAGGGCGGCTCCGGAGACGAGTGAGCTGATCCTCGACTGAGGTGAGCCCCGGCAGGGGCGAGGGCCCCGCGACCAGAATCCGGTCGCGGGGCCTACTCGCATTTCCGCTTCCTCGCAGACGGATACGGGAGGATGTCCTCATGACCACTTCGCCGAACAGCTCGCTCGCCGGGTCGTCCCCGACCGCGCACCCCGTCGCGGTGCGGGATGTGGCCCTGCGGGACGGGCTGCAGCTCACCGAGGGGCGTCTGAGCACCGACTCGAAGGTTGAGCTCGTCCGCACCCTCCTCCGGCTCGGAGTGCCGGAGCTGGAGGTGGGGTCGATGGCCCGCCCCGATCTCGTACCGGCGCTGGCCGACACCCTCGAGGTGATCGGCGCGCTGGACGAGGCCGAACGCGACCGCTGCTGGGTCTGGGTGGCCACCCCGGGGCACGTCCGTCGGGCCGCGGACGCCGGCGTGCGCCGCTTCCAGTACTGCCTGTCCGTGACCGACGAGCACAACACCGCGAACATCGGCCGCGACACTGAGACGTCCATGGCCGGACTGCCCGAGGCGCTCGAGGCCGCCGCGGAGGTGGATGGCACGGTCCAGCTGTGCCTGGCCACCACCTTCACGTGCCCGATCACCGGGCAGGTCGACCCGGACCGGGTCCTGGGGCTCGTCGGCGACCCGCGCGGGGCGGGGACGGTCGACGTGGTCCTGGCCGACACCCTCGGCCAGGCGCACCCGCGTCAGGTGTCCGAGCTGGTCGCGGCCGCACAGGAGGCCGCTGGCGACCGCCGGATCGTCTTCCACGGACACGACACCTGGGGGATGGGCGTGGCCAACACGCTGGCCGCCGTCAGCGCGGGCGCCACCATGGTGGATGCGGCCCTCGGCGGACTCGGCGGCTGCCCTTTCGCCCCGGGTGCCTCGGGGAACACGGCCACCGAGGACGTGCTGTTCGCGCTGCGACCCGACTGGCTGGATCCGCAGCGTTTCCACGAGTTGATCGCCGCCGGTGACCGCATGCTCGCCGAGTTGGGGGAGGCCTCGCGGTCGCGGGCCTCGGCGGGAGCGCACGGCAACGGCCGCGAGTTCGCCTGGACCCTGCCGCAGGGACCGCGGGCCCCGGTCGTCAGATGACGCCACGCGCGGCCAGATCGGACATGCGTGTGTCGTCCATCCCGAGCAGGTCGCGGTAGACCGCATCATTGTCGAACCCGGGCTCCGGCGCGCCGCCGCGGCCGACCTGTCCAGGGGTGTCGGTCAGGACCGGCACGACGCCGGGGCCGAGGACGGTGTCGTCCACGCCGGGTACCGCGTGCGGCACCAGCATCCCGCGGGCCCGGAACTGCTCGTCGCGCACCACGTCGGCCACTGTGTTGACCGGACCGGCCACGACGCCCGCACGGTCGAGCGTCTCGCGGATCTGCTCGGCGGTGCGGCCGGCGGCCCAGTCGGCGATGATCTCGTCGATCTCGTCCTGGTGGATGCCGCGCGCCTGATGGTCCACGAACCGGGGATCATCGGCGAGCCCGGGGCGTTCCATCGCCGAGCACAGGCGGCGGAACACGGTGTCCTGGTTGGCGGCGATGATCACCCAGAGGCCGTCCGAGGCCCGGTACAGGTTGGACGGGGCGATCCCCTCGAGCCGGGTGCCGGACGGTCCGCGGACCACCCCGGCCGCGTCGTAATCGGGGATCACCGACTCCTGGACCGCCAGGCAGGACTCGGTGAGCGCGACGTCCACCACCTGGCCGCGGCCGCTGGTGGCGCGGGCGAGCAGCGCCGCGAGGATGCCCTGCACGGCGAACATTCCGCCCAGGGTGTCGCCGATCGACAACGCCATGCGCGGCGGCGGTTGGTCGGGGAAGCCGTTGAGGTGACGCAGGCCCGACACGCCCTCGGCGACGGAGGCGTATCCGGCGCGCTTCGCCTGCGGACCGGTCTGGCCATACCCCGAGACACGGCCGATCATCAGGCCCGGGTTGATCTCGTGCAGCTCATCAGGTCCCAGACCCCACTTCTCGAGGGTGCCGGGGCGGAAGTTCTCCACCACCACGTCCGCGCGGGACACCAGGTCGCGGAAGATCGCCGCGCCGTCGTCCGAGCGCAGATCGAGCGTGACGGATTCCTTGTTGCGGGCGTGCACCGTCCAGAAGTGTCGGCGCCCGTCCCGCTCGCCCTGCCCCCAGGTGCGCAAGGGGTCGGGGCGGCCGGGGTCCTCGATCTTGATCACGCGGGCGCCCATGTCGCCGAGCAGGCGGCCGGCGAAGGGGCCGGCTATGAGGGTGCCGAGCTCCAGCACGAGTATCCCCGCCAGCGGTCCGGTCCGGTCCTGCGTCGTCGACTCCACGTCCTGCTCCCTCCCCGCCGCGCGCCGCCCGGCTCGTGGCTCCTACATCTCTACTCAGAACCCTAGGTGGACGGTCTCGCCCTCGGCGTGGAGGAGATCCACGATGTGTTGGCGCTTCTCGTGCGCGACGACTGACCTGAGGGGTCAGTTCGGGACGCGGACCATCAACCCCCGGTGCTTGATCCGTGCCGAGAAGCCCGAAACCGTACCGCAGTCCTCCCCGTCGATCTGGAACGACGCCGGCTTCTCGAGGATCCGGGTGTGTACTCGCACGCCCTGCCGGAAGTCCACCGGGGGCGTCCGGCGCTGTTCTCGCTCGTCCGCCGGCGCCCTCGTCCCCGGGAGCGACCGGACCCGGTGTCGGACGGTGTGTTGGGCGAGAACGGCACCGGCCTCGGCCCACTCGAGCACGCCCTTGGCGCGAAGCGCCATCACGTCCAGTTGGCCGTCATCGATCACGGCGGCGGGCAGGAGCACCATCCCACCCTGCAGCATCCCGCAGTTCGCGACGAGGAGCGTCCGCGCCCTCGTCTGCACGAGTGGACCGTCGTCCAGTGAATACTCGACCTTGATCCGGTGGCCGCGCACCAGGGTGTTGGCGAACGCCCCGACGTAGGCGAGCCACCCCACGCGGGCCTTGAGATCGTCGTCGGTGCCGGCGATCATGTCGGCGTCCATGCCGGCGCCGAGCATGACGAGAAAGACATCGTCGTGCGAGGTGCCGTAGCCGTCGGTGTACCGGACCTCGCCCAGATCGATCGGGCGCGTCCGCCCGCCCATGGCCACATGCAGCGCGCGGTCGACGGCGTCGCGAGGGACGTCGAGATTGCGGGCCAACAGGTTGCCGGTACCGAGGGGGACCACGCCCATCGGTACGGAACTGCCGATGAGCCCCCGGGCGACGGAACGCACCGTTCCGTCACCACCGCAGGCGATCACCAGGCCGACGCCCTCCGCCACAGCCGCGGCGGCCTGCCCGGTTCCCGGATCGGCTTCCGTGGTCTCGTGGAACAGGGGATCGGTCCACCCGTGGCGCGCTGCCCGGATCTCGGTGCGTCGACGGATCTCGTCGCCACTGACTTTGATCGGGTTATAGACGACGGCGACACGGGACGGGGATGGGGCCACGGCACCAATCTGTCAGAATCCCGACCGGCCCGCCATTCCACCCGGCCAGGAGATTTGGTCTGTTCCTCCGATTGCCTATACTCTGGAGCAGAAGTTTGAACGCCTGGTCGCCTCGTGCAGCCGGGCAACTGATCAAGTTTCACCGAAGACCGCAGGTCGCCACTCCCGCCGGGGGTGGTCGAAGGGTCCGGGAGCGCCCGGACGGCCCGCGCAGGAGAACACCGGTCAGCGTCGGACGTGTCAGTGAACCCCCGGGTTCGCGGCCATTCCTCCACGCCCCGTGCCCCCTGCGCACGGGGCGTTCGTGTTTCTCTCGGGCGAGACGAAGCAGAAAGGAGGCGAAACATGGCAAAGCCCGCCAAGGTCCAGGCCGTCGCGGAGATCACGGAGCATTTCCAGAACTCCACGACCGCTGTGGTCACCGAGTACCGCGGACTCTCCGTTCCGCAGGTCACCGAGCTGCGTAAGGCGCTGGGTGAAGGTTCCACGTACACCGTGGCCAAGAACACCCTGGTGAAGCGCGCGGCGCAGGAAGCCGGCGTCGAGGGTCTCGACGACCTCCTGTCCGGCCCCACCGCCATCGCGTTCGTCACCGGTGAGGTCGTGGACGCCGCCAAGGCGCTCAAGAACTTCGCCAAGGACAACAAGGCGCTCGTCATCAAGGGCGGTGTCATGGACGGCCAGCCGCTGTCCGCCACCGACTTCGAGAAGATCGCCGAGCTCGAGTCCCGCGAGGTCCTGCTCGCGAAGCTCGCTGGTGCGCTCAAGGGCAACCAGACGAAGGCCGCCGGCCTGTTCAACGCGCCCGCCTCGCAGCTGGCGCGTCTGTTCGGCGCCCTCCAGGACAAGAAGAACTGACCTACCCCACATGCTTCCGGGCCGCATGACGGCGCCGGGACACAACGAAAGGACGCCACCATGGCGAAGCTCAGCAACGACGAGCTCCTTGATGCCTTCAAGGAGATGACCCTTCTCGAGCTCTCGGAGTTCGTGAAGCTGTTCGAGGACACCTTCGAGGTCACCGCCGCCGCTCCGGTCGCCGTCGCGGCCGCCGGCGCCCCGGCTGCCGGTGGCGAGGCTGCCGCCGAGCAGGACGAGTTCGACGTCGTCCTCGAGTCGGCCGGCGACAAGAAGATCGGCGTGATCAAGGTCGTTCGCGAGATCGTCTCGGGCCTGGGCCTCAAGGAGGCCAAGGACCTCGTCGAGTCCGCTCCCAAGGCGCTGCTGGAGAAGGTCGACAAGGAGGCCGCCGAGGCCGCCAAGACCAAGCTCGAGGAGGCCGGTGCCTCCGTCTCGCTCAAGTGAGCTGACGCACCACCGCTCGTCAGGGGCGGTCCGGCATTCGTGCCGGGCCGCCCCTGCGGCATTTCCGGGCGACGGGCGGCAGGGGATCGACCGGGCCCGATCAGGCGCTCCACAGCGTCCGGCAAGCCACCCGGGCGGCGTGCCTTGGCGGCCGTCCACCGGTCTCGCACTACCGGTTCGATCTGATCCCGTAACGGAATCGGTGGGCATGTAACAAAGCAGTTCCTCCGAGCGGTAGTTTACAGTGACCGTGGCCACAAACGTGGGCTGAAGTGAGGAGTGCTGACGTGGGTGTCGAGGTTTCCGTCGAAGGGCTGACCAAGTCGTTCGGTTCGCAGAAGATCTGGGAGGACGTGACGTTCACCCTCCCCGAGGGAGAGGTCAGCGCGCTACTGGGCCCGTCGGGCACCGGTAAGTCCGTGTTCCTCAAGTCGCTGATCGGTCTCCTGCGGCCTGAGCGCGGCAAGATCATCATCGACGGCACGGACATCCTCCAGTGCACCGCCAAGGAGCTCTACGAGGTCCGCAAATTATTCGGCGTCCTCTTCCAGGACGGTGCGCTGTTCGGCTCGATGGACCTCTACGACAATGTGGCGTTCCCGTTGCGGGAGCACACGCGCAAGTCGGAATCAGAGATCCGGAACATCGTCATGGAGAAGCTGGAGCTCACCGGTCTCACCGGCGCCGAGGGCAAGCTTCCCGGGGAGATCTCCGGCGGTATGCGCAAACGCGCCGGCCTGGCCCGCGCCCTCGTGTTGGACCCGGAGATCATCCTCGTCGACGAGCCCGACTCGGGACTCGACCCGGTGCGTACGACCTACCTCGCACAGCTGCTCATCGACATCAACGCGCAGATCGACGCCACGATCCTCATCGTGACGCACAACATCAACCTCGCCCGTACGGTTCCCGACAACCTCGGGATGCTGTACCGCAAGAACCTCGTCATGTTCGGCCCGCGCGAGGTGCTCCTTACAAGTGAGGAGCCGTCCGTGCGTCAGTTCCTGCGCGGATCCAAACTCGGCCCCATCGGGATGTCCGAGGAGAAGGACGACGCGCAGATGCGTGCGGAGATGGAGCAGGCCGAGGCCGGGCACAACGACGGCTCCCCGGGCGAGGACGAGCTCCGAGGCGTGCCGTCGCAGATGCAGCCGACGCCGGGTAGCCCGGTGCGACAGGGCGAGCTGCGTCGTGAGAAGCGCGTGTCGGAGATGCTCGACACCCTGCCCGCGGGCGCCCAGAACGCCATCCGCGAGGAGTGGGCCGCGCGAGGCCACGGCAACGGCAACACCGCCGGGGCCGTCCCGGCGGGTGCCGTCGCGCCGGCTTCCGGAGGTGACTCCGCCTCCGGAAGCGGCCTGGACGACCATTATGGTTCTGCTGAGAACTGAATCGGCGACGAGTCCGGGGGGAGGGTAGATGGCGGAGGGAGCAACCCAGCAGCCAGGCGAGAAGGCCGGGGTCTCGGCCGCCGAGGTCGGCGGTGGGATCCGGGACGCGGTCGGCGCGGCTGGTTCGGTGTTCCGACTCTTCCTCGAGGTGCTTCGGGGAATCTTCAGAAGGCCGTTCCAGTTCCGTGAGTTCATCGAGCAGTCCTGGTTCATCGCCTCGGTGACCATCCTGCCGTCGGCATTGGTCGCGATCCCGTTCGGTGCGGTCGTGGCGATGCAGACCGGATCGCTGGTCCAGCAGCTGGGTGCGGAGGCGTACACCGGTGCGACCGGTGTCCTCGCCGTCGTCCAGCAGGGCGCGCCCCTGGTGACCTCTCTGCTCATCGCCGGCGCCGCGGGATCCGCGGTCGCCGCCGACCTGGGGGCCCGCAGTATCCGCGAGGAACTCGACGCGATGCGGGTACTGGGAATCGACCCTGTGCAGCGCCTCGTCGTCCCCCGCGTGCTGGGGATGATGCTGGTGGCGGTCCTGCTCAACGGCTTGGTCTCGATCGTCGGGATCTCCGGTGGCTACGTGTTCAACATCCTGCTGCAGGGCGGTACCCCCGGTGCCTACCTCATGTCGTTCGGTGCGCTCGCGCAGTTGCCGGACTTCATCATGTCCTCGTTCAAGGCCCTGGTCTTCGGGCTCATCGCCGGAGTCGTGGCCTCGTACTGCGGCATGAACCCCAAGGGTGGGCCCAAGGGTGTCGGCGATGCCGTGAACCTGGGCGTGGTCCTGACCTTCCTCCTGCTGTTCTTCGCCAATCTCATCCTCACGGCGATGTACCTGCAGATCGTTCCCCCGAAGGGCTCGTAGATGGCGATCCATACCGACGTCGGGCCCACGCGGGCACGACTGCGGGCCATGATCCGTGGCCCCATTGCGTCATTCGACTCGCTGGGCGACCAGCTGGCGTTCCACCTCCGGGCCATCCGCTGGATCCCGCAGACGATCGTGCACTACCGACACGAGGTGCTGCGCCTCATCGCCGAGGTCACGTTCGGAGTGGGCGTGCTGGCGGTCCTCGGCGGCACCATCGGCGTCATCGTCATGATGAGCGGTTTCACCGGCGTGGTGGTCGGCCTGCAGGGCTACGCGGCGCTCGACCAGATCGGCAGCTCCGTCCTCACCGGCTTCCTGTCGGCCTATGTCAACACCCGCGAGGTGGCGCCGGTCGTGGCGGCGCTCGCGCTCTCGGCCACGGTGGGCTGCGGGTTCACCGCCCAGCTCGGTGCCATGCGGATCTCCGAGGAGATCGACGCCCTCGAGGTCATGGCTATCCCGAGTGTCCCGTACCTGGTCACCACCCGGATCATCGCCGGCTTCATCGCGGTGATCCCGCTCTACGTGGTCGGTCTGCTGGCGTCGTATCTGGCCACACGGGGGGTCAACACCCTGATCCAAGGCCAGTCCACAGGCTCATTCGACCACTATTTCCACCTCTTCCTGCCACCAGAAGACGTCATATATTCCTTCATCAAGGTCATCATCTTCGCGTTCGTCCTCGTGATGATCCACTGCTTCTACGGGTTCACCGCCACCGGCGGCCCGGCCGGTGTCGGCGTGGCCGTGGGGCGCGCCGTCCGGACGACGATCGTCGTGGTGGCAATCCTCAACTTCTTCGTCGGACTCGCCCTGTGGGGCACGACCACGACTGTGCGGGTGGCCGGATGAACGAGATGTCCTCGACGAGGAAGCGACTGCTCGCAGCCCTGTTCATCGTCATCGTCATGGCCTTCGTCGCTGTCACCGTCGCCATCTACAACCGGGCGTTCACATCGTCGGACAGCGTCACCATGTACACCGACGACATGGCCTTCGCCCTGCCGAACGACGCGGACGTCAAGGCCCGGGGTGTACTGGTCGGTCGCGTCGCAGGCGTTGAGCTGGAGGGCGACCGGGTGCGCGTCGACATGGAGTTCGACCCGGCCTATATGGATCAGCTGCCCGCGAACATCAGCGGCCGGTTGCTGCCCAAGACGCTGTTCGGCGAGCGCTACGTCTCACTGGCGTTCCCCGAGCAGCCGGTCGGCACGATCGAGGCGGGTGCGACCATCGAGCAGGATTCCCGCGGTAACGCGACCGAGCTCGGTCGCGTCCTCGACGGACTGCTCCCGGTGCTGGAGGCCGTCCCGCCGGAGAAGCTCGCCGGCACGCTCGGTGCCATCAACCAGGCGCTGGCCGGCAGGGGAGACGAGATCGGCGCGGGCCTGGTCGACATCGGACAGGTCTTCGACGGCATCACCCAGGAGATGCCCGCTCTGGAGGCCGGGCTCGAGGACCTGGCGACCTTCTCACAGACCTATTCCGAGGCGCTGCCCGACCTCATCCACGCTCTCGACGCGCTCCGGACCACCGGCGACACGGTGATCCAGCGGCGCACCGACATCGCGGACGGGTTGGAGCGGATCAGCTCGGGCACCGAGGCGGCCACCGGCTTCCTCGCCGACAACCGCGACGACCTCATCGCGCTGACCATCAACTCGCGACGTTCGCTGGAGGCGCTCGCCGAGTACACGCCGGCGCTTCCCTGCACGGCCGAACTGTTCATGACCGCTCTCGAGCGTTCTGACGACATTCTCGGCGTGGGGACCTCGACCCCCGGCATCCGGGTGACCATCGAGGTCGTCAACCCCAAGGGCCGGTACGTCCCCAACCAGGACGAGCCCCGGTTCTTCGACACGCGCGGACCGCGCTGCTACGAGCCCGCCCAGGCACCGCAGAACTTCCCGATGGCACCCGGCGGTGCGATCGCGGACGGCTCCTATCAGCCGCCGTCACGTAACCCCGGGCCGGAGTTCATGCCCACCCTGCCGAATCCCCTGTTGGAAGACGGTCCCGTGCCCCCCATGCGCACTCGGGGTTCAGTTCCCGCGGCCCCCGGCCGCGCCGTCGCGGAGCAGCCGAACATGCCGTTCCCGTCGACCGTCACCGCGGGACAGGGAGCAGACGTGATGGCCATGGCCTACGCCGGATCTCCACTGGAGGCCGACACCGTCCGAACCGTGTACGGAGTCGCCACCTCGCGTAATGCCGACGAGGTCCCGGGGTGGATAGGCGCCGTCGGCGCTCCCGCGCTTCGCGGAACGGAGGTGGCCTTCAAGTGAACGCGAAACTCAGGGCATTGTTCCGAGGCGGCCTGCTGGGATCGTTCGTCAAGCTCACCGTCTTCGTGGTGGTGACGGTCCTGCTCAGTGCGGTTCTCGCCACCACGATCCGCGGTGGCACCCGTGAGGACGGGACCAAGTACTCGGCGATCTTCTCCGACGCGACCATGGTCGAGGAGGGGGACGACGTCCGTATCGCCGGTGTCGTGGTGGGGCACGTGACCGACTTCGAGGTCTACGACCGGGACAAGGCGAAGGTCTACTTCACCATGGTCGGCGACCGCACCCTTCCGGAGAACGTCCACCTGACGCTGCGTTTCCGCAACATGATCGGTCAGCGGTACATGAACATCGCCCGGGTGCCGGGCCCCGCCCAGCCGGCGATGCCGGCGGGGACGACGATCCCGCTGGACAAGACCTCGCCGGCCGTTGACCTCACCGCGCTGTTCAACGGGTTCCAACCCTTGTTCACCACGCTGCAGCCCGACGACGTCAACGCGTTGGCGGACTCGCTGGTCAAGGTCCTCCAGGGTGAGGGCGGGACCGTCGCCAACCTGGTCCAGCAGACAGGTCAGCTGACCAACCATCTGGCCGATCGCGACCAGGTGATCGGCGAGGTCATCGACAACCTCACCCAGGTGCTGCAGACCATCAACGATCGTGATGTGCAGTTCCAGCAGCTCGTGGTGACCACCCGCCAGCTCGTCGAGGGCCTGGCCCAGGAGCGTGACGCGATCGGTAGCTCGCTCGATTCGATGGCTGACCTGACCTCGTCCGCGGAGAACATCGTCACCGCGACCAGGCCCAGCGTCACCGAGTCGCTCGACCATCTCAAGAAGGTCACGGACGACGTGGTCGCGAATGAGGACAAGGTCAGCGAGGTGCTGCACAACATGCCGCTCAAGACCGACAACCTCATCCGGATGGGATCGTTCGGGTCCTGGTTCCAGTTCTATCTGTGTGGCGCGGACATCGTGTCGGGGCCGGGCAACAACGTGCCCAACCTCCTGCCCTCCGGCGGTCCGACACTCAACCACGTGCTGTACACCAACTCCGCACCTCGGTGCCACGAAGGGGGGATCCCGTGAGCAAGCGCAAGCCGGGGGAGCCCCGGTTCTCCAACGCGATGGTCGGCGCCGTGGGCGTGCTGGTGATCCTCGTGCTCACGGCGGGATCGTTCATGCTGGACGCTCTGCCGTTTGTGGGTGCCGGGCCGAAGTACAAGGCCTATTTCTCGGAGGCCGCCGGCCTCACCGACGGCAACGAGGTGCGGGTCGCCGGCGTCAAGGTCGGGGTCGTCACCGACGTCGAACTCGAGGGCGACAAGGTCGCCGTGGGGTTCCGGGCGAAGGATGCCTGGCTCGGCGACGACACCCGCGCGAGCATCCAGATCAAGACGGTGCTGGGGCAGAAGTACCTCGCCCTCACTCCCGCGGGCAACAGTGAGCTGGACCGGTCCGAGCCCATCCCGCTCGAGCGGACGGTGGCGCCGTACGACGTCGTGACCGCGTTCTCGTCGGCCGCCGAGACCCTCGACAAGATCGACGACACCAAGCTGGCGACAAGCCTCGACACCCTCACCGACGCGATGCAGGCCTCTCCCGAGGAGTTCCGCGGCGCCGTCGACGGCGTGGCCCGCCTGTCCCAGACCATCTCCAGCCGCGACGACGAACTCCGTGCACTCCTCGAGGCCACCAAGACGAGCTCGGAGATCCTGGCCGAGCGTAACGACGACTTCCGGCGGCTCATCATCGGCACCGGGCAGCTCCTTGGAGAGCTGAACGCACGGTCGGAGAGCCTCAAGTTGGTCCTGGCGTCGACCCGCGGACTGTCCGCCGAACTCCGGCTCTTCGTGGCCGAGAACGAGGCGGAGTTCGCTCCCACCCTGGAGAGTCTGGATTCCGCGCTCGGGGTCCTGACCGACCACGAGGAGGAGCTGAAGAAGTCGATCCACAACCTCGCCCCGTTCTACCGGTTGTACGCCAACATGCTGGGCACCGGACGGTGGTTCGATTCGGTGGTCACCAACCTGATACCGCCGGGCGCGCCTGAGCCGCCGTTCTACCCGGGCGCCCGTGGCCCCGCACGACTGAGTGGGATCAACTGATGACCAAGAAACTGCCGTACTGGCTGCTCGCGCTGATCCTCGTCGTCGTCGTCGCGATCGTCGCCGTCACCTACCTGGCCGTGTCCCGCATGGGGCGGACCACCATCACCGCGACGTTCCCGTCGGCGGTCGGTATCTCCCAGGGCACCGACGTGAGGATCCTCGGCATCACCGTGGGCTCGGTGGACAAGGTGGTCCCGATGGGCGAGACGGTCGAGGTGGAGCTCCACGTCCGGCGGGGTGTCGAGGTCCCGGCCGACGCCAAGGCCGTCCAGGTGACCCCGTCGGTCATCCCGGACCGCAATATCCAGTTGGTCCCGGCCTACGCGGGTGGCCCGACCATGGAGTCAGGCGCGCACATCCCGCTGGACCGGACCGCGACACCGGTCGAGGTGGACAAGCTCTACGCCTCGGTCCAGGAGCTCACCGAGGCGCTCGGCCCCGACGGGGCCAACAAGGACGGCTCGCTCGACCGCTTCCTGGCCACGTCCGCGGACACGCTCGGCGGCAACGGCGCCGCCCTCGGACGGTCGATAGACGAGCTGTCCACGGCGGCCACGACGCTCGCCGACTCCAGCCAGGACATCAGCGACACCGTGGTCAACCTGCAGTCCTTCGTCACCATGCTGGCGGAGAACGACGCACAGGTCCGCAACTTCAACACGCAGATGGCGACCTTCAACTCGACGGTCGCCGGGCAGCGGGAGGACCTGCAGGGCGCGCTGGCCGAGCTGAGCTATGCGCTGGCCGACGTGGCCCGTCTCGTCCGGGACAACCAGGACGTGATCCGTAGCAACGCCGACCGGCTGGCCTCCCTCAGCCAGATCACGGCGGACCAGCGCGGCGACATCGAGGAGATCCTCAAGACCGCCCCGCTGGCGCTGGCCAACCTCATCAACGCCTACGACGCGGAGTCCGGGACCCTGTCGATGCGCGCGAACATCCCGGAGAAACAGAACCCCGCCGGCGTTCTCTGCACGCTCATGAAGCTGGGCCGGCTCAATCCGGGCAATGAGATGTTCCAGGAGCTCGACAACCTGCGGCGCGCCGACATCCAGGCGTGCGAGGCGCTCGCTCCGGAGCGCAACCAGGAACTCCGTGCGTCCAACCCGAACCTGCCGCTGGGCATCCTCGAGGGCGAGATGAAGCAGTCCATTCCGGTGCCCGGCACCGTTCCGGGGATCCGTGGCTGGCCGATGACCCCCGCATCCGAAGGGGGGCAGTGATGAGACACGACAGTCACGACGCCGCGACCGGGCCGACTGCAGCCGGTCGCGCCCGATCGGGTCTCGGGTTGCCCGGGATCGGCCGCGCCGGACGGGTTCTGGGCGCCACGGCGCTCGTCTCGGCGCTCGCGGCCGGGTGTTCAATGAACCTCGAGGACTACACCCTGCCCGGTGGTGCCGACGTGGGGGAGAACCCCCTGAACGTGGCGATCCAGTTCGACGACGTCCTGGACCTGGTCCTGCAGTCCTCGGTCAAGATCAACGGTCTCGACGCCGGCCGGGTCACCGGGATCTCGCTCGCCGAGGACGGGTGGACCGCCCAGGTCGAGGTGCTGATCAACGACGACGTGGACCTCCCGGAGAACGTCGAGGCGTCGATCCAGCAGACAAACCTCCTCGGTGAGAAGTTCGTCCAGCTCACCCCGCCGGAGGACGCCGAGCCCGTCGGCCAGCTCGAGTCCGGTGACGTCATCCGCACCTCCAACACGCGCACGGCCACCGATATCGAGCAGGTGCTCGGCGCCCTGTCGCTGTTGCTGAACGGCGGCGGCGTGGACCAACTGCAGCCGATCGTGGCGGAGATGCGCAAGGTCACCGACGGCCGGGAGGAGGGGCTCACCGAAACCCTGCGGTCGGCCGACGAACTCATCTCGGGTCTCAACCGGCAGCGCGACAGCATCACCGCTGCGCTCGAGGGGGTCAACCTGATGTCCGCCCGGGCGAACGACCAGCGCGCGCAGATCCAGGCGGCCCTGGACGAGTTGCCCGCGGGTGTGGCGGTGCTCGAGGAGCAGCGGCCGCAGTTCGTGGAGATGCTGCGTCGGGTGGACGCCCTGGGGCAGGTCGGTTCCGACATCCTGCTGACCAGCCGTGAGGACCTCATCGCGGATCTGCGGGCGCTGCGGCCGGTACTGCAGTACCTCGGTGAATCCACGCCGGAACTCATCGAGCTGACCGGGTTCGTCCCGACGTTCCCGTTCCCGGACGCCTCGATCCAGTCGACGATCGGTGGTTCGGCCAACGTGTTCCTGTCGATCGACGCCACGATCTCCGAGACCCTCCGTAACCTCGGCGCCAACCAGGGCAACCCTGTTCCGCTCTGGCCCACCACGACCAGCGGTCCGTACAACGTCGATCCGGGCAACCCCTGGATCGGGGACAACGGACCCGACAGGCGCACGACCATCGTGCTGCCGTTGCTTCCCGTCCCGCCGATCATGGACCGGGCAGTGAACCCCCCGCCCGCGCCCGGTACCTCGGAGTTCTCCGAGAACTACCTGCCCGAACCAGGGGAGCCCGGATACCAGTGAACAAGACCCTGAGAACGCAGCTCATCGTCTTCTGCGTGATCGCCGCAGTGGGGATCACGTATGTCGGCGCCAACTACGTGCGCCTGCCGTCGCTGTTCGGCATCGGCCAGTACAAGGTCTATCTCGACCTGCCCGACACCGGCGGCGTGTTCACCAACGCGGCCGTCAGCTACCGGGGCACCCCGGTCGGCCGCATCGGGGACCTCTCGCTCACCGAGGACGGCGTCAGGGTGGAACTGGATCTGGACTCCAGCGCGCCCGACATCCCGGCCGACACGGTCGCCGTGGTGGCCAACCGGTCGGCGATCGGTGAGCAGTTCGTCGACCTGCGACCTAACAGTCTCTCCGAGCCCTATCTGGAGGAGGGCGATGTGATCTCGGCGGGCGACGAGGCGCTGCCCGTCCGCGTGGAGGACCTGCTGCTGTCGGTCGACGAGCTGTCGCGGTCGGTTCCGCTCGACGAGCTCGAGGTGACGGTCGACGAACTAGGGAAGGCCTTCGAGGGGCGGGGTCCCCAGCTCCAGCGGCTGTCCGATTCGTTGATCACGATCTCGGACTCCGGAATCCGGACCATGCCCCAGCTTCAGGCGCTCATCCGCGACGGCGCCACGGTCCTGGACACGCAGGCGGACCAGTCGGGTGAGATCATCAGCTTCTCCAGCGACCTGCGGACTGTCACCGAGGCACTGCGTGACTCGGACTCGGATCTCGAGCGGCTGATCTCCACCGCGCCGGAGTTCGCCGACGAGACCCGCCGCCTGGTGGAGAACTCGGGCGAGCCCCTGACGCGTTCGGTGACCAATCTGTCGAACACCATGAAGACGGTCGACCCGCTGGCGCCGTCGTTCAAGGTGCTGCTGCAACTGTTGCCCGCCCTGGCCGCCGGCGGTCTGTCAGTGGCCCCGGGCGACGGGACGATCCACTTCGGTCTCGTTCTCGAGATGGACAACCCGACCCCCTGCACCATGGGCTACGAGGGGACGCAGCAGATCATCGACGAGATGAAGGCACAGGATCCCTCGTTCGACCCGCAGGAGCAGAACTTCCCGCCCAACTACGACGCGCACTGCTCGGTGCCGTTCGGCAGCCCGACCAACGTGCGTGGCGCGGAGCGGGTCGAGTACGCGTACCCGGGTGTCGTGCAGCCGTGGGACAACAAGCCCAAGATCGATCCGGACAAGCTCAACCTCTCGGTGGCCGCCGAGCAGCTCGCGGTGCTGCAGGGACTGATCCCGCGGTGACGCGGCGACCGCCCGGTGATCCGGCGCGCCGCCCGTCCGGTACCGTCGCCGCCATGAGTTCGCAGGAGACGAGCGAGAGCACGGACACCACTGCCGCTGCCGCCGGGGTGCCGCGGTGGCTGACGGCCGTGTCCCTGGTGGTGCTGGTGGTGGGGCTGTCGATCCTGGGCGTATTCGGCTGGCGCTACGCCGAGGCACGTTCGGCGCAGACCGCGGCCACGCAGCGGGACGAGGTCGCGGACGTCGCCTCGCAGGTGATCATCAACGCGTTCAGCTTCGATCATCAGAAGGTGGACGAGTCGCTCGAGCAGCTCTCCTCCATGTCGACCGGGGACTTCCTCACCGAGCAGGAGCAGTGGTCGGAGGACGTCCGCAACCGGGTCATCGAGCAGAAGGCCGTCACCACGGCCACCGTCTCGAACGCCGCGGTCGAGGAGTTGAACGTCGACGAGGGTGACGCCGCCGTGCTGGTCGTGTTCACCGCCCACTCTGAGCGCGAGGGCCAGGAGGACATCACGGGCCGTCAGGCGATGCGGGTGGACCTGACCCGGGTCGACGGCCAGTGGAAGGCCGACGCGGTCAACCAGGTGGGCGTGACGGTGCCGGTCGGCCAGTCCAGCCAGTCCGTGCAGGACCTCGAACTCCCGGACCCCGAGGACGTCGAGGACGAGGACAGCTCCGCCGGCACCGCGGGGGAGGGGTCGGCCTCCGCGCCGGCTCCCACCACCACCGCCGGACGATGAGGAAGGGCGAGGAGAGCTAGATGCCACCCATCAAGAGGAACCAGAAGCCGGCCCAGGCCCCCGCCACGCGTCGACTCGCCGGCCACTCCGGCCCCCGCCAGGGATCGACCGGGTCGCCCGAGGCAGGTACCGGACCGGTGACCACGCCCCGGGGTGTGAACAAGGTCGACGACGACAAGGCCGCCACCCGCTCCACGGCCACCGACCCGCGGACGGATGCGGGGGAGGCGGCGTCTCGTCGTCGTCCCTCCGGGCGGGCCGTCGCCTATGCCGCTCTCGCCGTGGGCGTGGTGGCCGGGGCGGCGGGCGCCTATCTCGCCACCGAGCCGGGCATCTCGGTGCCCAATCAGGCGTTCGTGGACAGGGCGGAGACCGACGAGGTCCTCACCGCGGCGTCGACCAACGTGCAGCGGCTGGTGTCGATCGATCACGAGAGCCTCGACGAGTACCACGACTCGCTGGGCGAGTTCCTCACGCCGAACCTCGTCGAGGAACTCGACGCGAACTGGCCGGCGCTTCGTGACAGCTACGAGCAGTCCGCGACCACCGTCGACGCGCAGGTCCGCGAGGCCGGCCTGTCCTACCTCGAGGGCGACCGCGCGGAGGTCCTGCTGGTCCAGGACGTCTCGATGGAGCGCGACGGCGCCGCCGCGGGCAGCACCAGCGGCACCTACCTCGTCGGTCTGGACAGGGTCGACGGCGTCTGGAAGCTGTCGAAGATCCCGGATCTGCCGTCCTGACACGCCTCGGCCGGCCGCGGATCGGACATTCTCCGGCCGGGGATCGGGGACAAGCGGCGTCAGATCCTTGACGAACGGGCTTCGACCCGTCACTCTTTAGGGGCATCGGGCGTAGAGGACTCCGCTCGGGTGCGACGTCCCGACCGGGGGCCGATGAGGCGAGAGCCACGAGGGCAACCAGCGCAGGGACGGTCGTCGCACCACGCGTGCCACAGCCTCCGGGGCTCTTCCCGTCGAGGGCTGGACTTCAGCGCCGCTATAGGCTAGATTAGGTCGTTGCGCTGGCTGCTATTTGCCTCTTGTTCCGTCATCGACGGCCCGTTCCCGGTCTGACCGGGTATTTCCGGGCCTTGAAGTTCAGTGACGGCACACGGGTGGATACCCGTCGGCGGACCGCTCGCAGATACATCTGTGGTCACCGCCCGTGGTGATCACGTGAGGTGCTGGAAGGACCCATCTTGGCAGTCTCCCGCCAGACCACGTCAGTCTCCACCGTTCCCGGTGCGCCCCGGAGAGTCTCGTTCGCGAAGCTCACCGAGCCGTTGCCGGTCCCGGGGCTGCTCGACCTCCAGACGGAGTCGTTCGAGTGGTTCATCGGTTCGGAGGAGTGGCAAGAGAGGGCCGCCTCGCGCGGCACCACGAACCTCGAGGGAGGCCTGGAGTCCATCCTCAAGGAGATCTCCCCGATCGAGGACTTCTCCGGCTCCATGTCGCTCTCGTTCTCGGAGCCGTATTTCGAAGAGGTCAAGGCGTCCCTCGAGGACTGCCGTGAGAAGGACCGCACCTACGAGGCGCCGCTCTTCGTCACCGCCGAGTTCGAGAACACCGAAACCGGTGAGATCAAGTCCCAGACCGTCTTCATGGGTGATTTCCCCATGATGACCGACAAGGGCACCTTCATCATCAACGGCACCGAGCGGGTCGTCGTCTCGCAGCTCGTCCGTTCGCCGGGCGTCTACTTCGACCGGTCGCGCGACAAGTCGACCGAGCGTGACGTCCACGCGGTCAAGGTCATCCCGTCGCGCGGTGCGTGGCTCGAGTTCGACGTGGACAAGCGCGACACGGTCGGTGTCCGCATCGACCGCAAGCGTCGCCAGTCCGTCACCGTGCTGCTGAAGGCGCTCGGCTGGACCACCACCGAGATCAAGGAGCGCTACGGCTTCTCCGAGATCATGATGTCGACCCTCGAGAAGGACACCGTCGAGGACACCGACCAGGCGCTGCTCGAGATCTACCGCAAGCTGCGTCCGGGCGAGCCCCCGACCCGCGAGTCGGCCGAGGCGCTGCTGGAGAACCTGTTCTTCAAGGAGAAGCGCTACGACCTGGCCCGCGTCGGCCGCTACAAGGTCAACCGCAAGCTCGGTCTGCCGGACCCGGAGGGCGACGCCACCACGACGCTCACCCGCGAGGACATCGCGGCCACCATCGAGTACCTGGTGCGCCTGCACGCCGGCGACGCGTCGATGCAGGTCGAGGGCGGCCGCGAGGTGCCGGTCGAGGTGGACGACATCGACCACTTCGGTAACCGTCGTCTCCGCACGGTCGGTGAGCTGATCCAGAACCAGGTCCGCGTCGGACTGTCCCGCATGGAGCGCGTCGTCCGCGAGCGCATGACCACGCAGGACTCCGAGGCGATCACCCCGCAGTCGCTGATCAACATCCGGCCCATCACCGCTGCGCTCAAGGAGTTCTTCGGAACCTCCCAGATGTCGCAGTTCATGGACCAGAACAACCCGCTGTCGGGCCTGACCCACAAGCGTCGTCTCTCCGCGCTCGGCCCCGGCGGTCTGTCGCGTGAGCGTGCCGGCCTCGAGGTGCGAGACGTCCACGCCTCGCACTACGGGCGCATGTGCCCCATCGAGACCCCCGAGGGGCCGAACATCGGCCTCATCGGATCTCTCTCGGTGTACGCGCGGGTCAACCCGTTCGGCTTCATCGAGACCCCGTACCGCCGTGTCGTCGACGGCGTCGTCACCGACCAGGTGGACTACCTGACGGCCGACGAGGAGGACCGCTACGTCGTGGCGCAGGCCAACTCCGAGCTCTCGCCGGAGATGACCTTCGTCAGCGACCGGGTGCTGGTGCGCAAGAAGCACGGCGACGTCGAGGTCGTCGAGGCCGCGGATGTCGACTACATGGACGTCTCGCCGCGTCAGATGGTCTCCGTGGCCACCGCGATGATCCCGTTCCTCGAGCATGACGACGCCAACCGTGCCCTCATGGGCGCGAACATGCAGCGTCAGGCCGTGCCGCTGGTGCGTTCCGAGGCGCCGCTCGTCGGTACCGGCATGGAGCTGCGTGCCGCCGTCGACGCCGGTGACGTGATCGTCAACACCACCCCGGGCATGGTCGAGGAGGTCTCCGCCGACTTCATCACCGTGATGGACGACGACGGGGGTCGCCAGACCTACCGCCTGTCGAAGTTCGCGCGCTCCAACCAGGGCACGTGTTCCAACCAAAAGCCGATCGTCGACGAGGGTGACCGCGTCGAGGCCGGCCAGGTTCTCGCCGACGGACCCTGCACCGAGGACGGTGAGATGGCCCTGGGCAAGAACCTGCTCGTGGCGATCATGCCGTGGGAGGGCCACAACTACGAGGACGCGATCATCCTCTCGCAGCGCCTGGTGGAGGAGGACGTCCTGACGTCCATCCACATCGAGGAGCACGAGATCGACGCCCGCGACACGAAGCTGGGCGCCGAGGAGATCACCCGCGACATCCCGAACGTCTCCGACGAGGTCCTCGCGGACCTGGACGACCGTGGCATCGTGCGCATCGGCGCCGAGGTCCGCGACGGCGACGTCCTGGTCGGCAAGGTCACGCCGAAGGGCGAGACCGAGCTCACCCCCGAGGAGCGCCTGCTGCGCGCCATCTTCGGCGAGAAGGCCCGCGAGGTCCGCGACACCTCACTCAAGGTGCCGCACGGCGAGTCCGGCAAGGTCATCGGCGTCCGCGTCTTCTCGCGTGACGACGAGGACGATCTTCCCCCCGGTGTCAACGAGCTCGTCCGCGTGTACGTGGCGCAGAAGCGCAAGATCCAGGACGGCGACAAGCTCGCCGGCCGCCACGGCAACAAGGGCGTCATCGGCAAGATCCTCCCCGCGGAGGACATGCCGTTCATGCCCGACGGCACGCCGGTGGACATCATCCTCAACACCCACGGTGTCCCGCGTCGTATGAACATCGGTCAGATCATGGAGACCCACCTGGGCTGGCTGGCCAAGGCCGGCTGGGAGGTGCCGCGTGAGGCGGACGGTTCCCTGCCCGAGTGGGCGGCCAAGCTGCCGGAGCAGATCCACCGCGTCGAGCCCGACACGAACACCGCCACCCCGGTGTTCGACGGTGCCGCGGACACGGAGATCACCGGCCTGCTCGGTCACACCCTCCCGAACCGTGACGGCGAGCGGATGGTCCAGGGCGACGGCAAGGCGACCCTCATCGATGGTCGTTCGGGTGAGCCGTTCCCGTACCCGGTGTCCGTCGGCTACATGTACATCCTGAAGCTGCACCATCTGGTGGACGACAAGATCCACGCCCGGTCGACCGGTCCGTACTCGATGATCACCCAGCAGCCGCTCGGCGGTAAGGCCCAGTTCGGTGGCCAGCGCTTCGGTGAGATGGAGTGCTGGGCCATGCAGGCCTACGGCGCGGCGTACACGCTGCAGGAGCTGCTGACCATCAAGTCCGATGACGTCGTGGGCCGCGTGAAGGTCTACGAGGCGATCGTCAAGGGCGAGAACATCCCGGAGCCCGGCATCCCGGAGTCCTTCAAGGTTCTTCTGAAGGAGCTGCAGTCGCTGTGCCTCAACGTCGAGGTGCTCTCCAGTGACGGGCAGGCCGTCTCCCTCGGCGAGGGGGACGACGACGACCTCGACCGCACCGCCGCGAACCTGGGGATCAACCTCTCGCGCGACGAGTCCTCCGCGGCCGACGAGCTGGCGCAGTAAGTAGGCGGGCGGTGCCGCCGAGAGGTCGCACCGCACCGCACCCGAAGAATTCAGTTCCACCACGGCGGGCCCCGCAAGCGGCCCCACCCCGAGCGGGGCCCGCCATCATCCCACCCGGGAAAGGACGCCTACGTGCAGGACGTCAACTACTTCGACGAGCTGGTCATCAGCCTCGCCACCGCCGAGGACATCCGTAACTGGTCCTACGGCGAGGTCAAGAAGCCGGAGACCATCAACTACCGCACCCTCAAGCCGGAGAAGGAGGGCCTGTTCTGCGAGAAGATCTTCGGCCCCACCCGGGACTGGGAGTGCTACTGCGGTAAGTACAAGCGCGTCCGCTTCAAGGGCATCATCTGTGAGCGCTGTGGCGTCGAGGTGACCCGCGCCAAGGTGCGTCGTGAGCGGATGGGCCACATCGAGCTGGCCGCGCCGGTCACGCACATCTGGTACTTCAAGGGCGTTCCGTCGCGCCTGGGCTACCTGCTCGACCTGGCGCCCAAGGATCTCGACAAGATCATCTACTTCGCCGCGTACGTCATCACCGATGTCGACACCGAGCTGCGCCACAACGAGCTCAGCACCCTCGAGGCCCAGGTCGTCGAGGAGCGCAAGATCATCGAGGACGAGCGTGACTCCGACATCGAGGCGCGCGCCAAGAAGCTCGAGGCCGACCTGGCCGAGCTCGAGGCCGAGGGCGCCAAGGCCGACCAGCGCCGCAAGGTGAAGGACGGCGGCGAGAAGGAGATGAAGAAGATCCGCGAAGCGGCCCAGCGTGAGCTGGACCGTCTCGAGGAGATCTGGACCACCTTCACCAAGCTCGACGTCAACCAGATCATCGTCGACGAGGGCATCTACCGCGAGCTCGACGACCGCTTCGGCGAGTACTTCGAGGGCGGCATGGGCGCCGAGGCGATCCAGTCGCTGCTGGAGAACTTCGACCTCGAGGCCGAGGCCGAGTCGCTCCGCGACGTCATCCGCAACGGCAAGGGGCAGAAGAAGATCCGGGCGCTCAAGCGCCTCAAGGTCGTCTCGGCGTTCCTGCAGTCGGGCAACCACCCGGCCGCGATGGTGCTCGGTGCCGTCCCGGTGATCCCGCCGGAGCTGCGCCCGATGGTCCAGCTCGACGGTGGCCGCTTCGCCACGTCGGACCTCAACGACCTGTACCGCCGTGTGATCAACCGCAACAACCGCCTCAAGCGACTGATGGACCTCGGCGCGCCCGAGATCATCGTCAACAACGAGAAGCGGATGCTGCAGGAGTCCGTCGACGCACTGTTCGACAACGGTCGTCGCGGCCGCCCCGTCACGGGCCCGGGCAACCGTCCGCTCAAGTCGCTGTCCGACCTGCTCAAGGGCAAGCAGGGCCGCTTCCGTCAGAACCTGCTCGGTAAGCGCGTCGACTACTCGGGTCGTTCCGTGATCGTCGTGGGCCCGCAGTTGCAGCTGCACCAGTGTGGTCTGCCCAAGCTCATGGCACTCGAGCTGTTCAAGCCGTTCGTCATGAAGCGTCTGGTGGACCTCAACCACGCGCAGAACATCAAGTCCGCCAAGCGGATGGTCGAGCGTCAGCGCGACCAGGTGTGGGACGTGCTCGAAGAGGTCATCGCCGAGCACCCGGTGATGCTCAACCGTGCGCCCACGCTGCACCGTCTCGGCATCCAGGCGTTCGAGCCGCAGCTCGTCGAGGGTAAGGCGATCCAGCTGCACCCGCTGGTGTGTGAGGCCTTCAACGCCGACTTCGACGGTGACCAGATGGCCGTCCACCTCCCGCTGTCCGCGGAGGCCCAGGCCGAGGCCCGCATCCTCATGCTCGCCTCGAACAACATCCTGTCGCCGGCGTCCGGCCGTCCGCTCGCCATGCCGCGACTGGACATGGTCACGGGCCTGTACTACCTGACCCGTCTCGACGAGGGGGCGACCGGCTCCCACGTGCCGGCCACCGAGAACGAGCCGGCCCAGGGTGTGTACTCGACCCCGGCCGAGGCCATCATGGCCGTCGACCTCGGTGTGCTCGACATCCACGCGCCGGTCCAGATGCGTCTGACGCATCAGCGTCCGTCCGCCGAGATCGAGGCCGAGAAGTTCCCCGAGGGCTGGGCCCCCGGCCAGGAGTGGATCACCGAGACCACGCTCGGCCGCGTCCTGTTCAACGAGCTGCTCCCGACGGACTACCCGTTCGTCAACGAGCAGATGCCGAAGAAGCGTCAGGCCGTCATCATCAACGACCTGGCCGAGCGCTACCCGATGATCGTCGTGGCGCAGACGGTGGACAAGCTCAAGGACACCGGCTTCTACTGGGCCACCCGCTCGGGTGTCACCATCGCCATGTCCGACGTGCTCGTGCCGCCGGCCAAGAAGGAGATCCTCGCCTCCTACGACGCCAAGGCCGCGCGCCTCGAGTCGCAGTTCGACCTGGGCAAGATCACCGACGAGGAGCGCAAGAGCGACCTCGTCAAGCTCTGGCAGGAGGCCACCGACGAGATCGGCCAGGCCATGGAGGCGAACTACCCGGACACCAACCCGATCCCGACGATCGTCAAGTCGGGCGCGGCGGGCAACATGACCCAGATCCGAGCGCTCGCGGGCATGAAGGGTCTGGTGACGCGTCCGAACGGCGAGTTCATCCCGCAGCCCATCAAGTCCTCGTTCCGCGAGGGCCTGACGGTGCTCGAGTACTTCATGAACACGCACGGTGCCCGTAAGGGTCTGGCCGATACCGCCCTGCGTACCGCCGACTCGGGCTACCTCACCCGGCGTCTGGTCGACGTGTCGCAGGACGTCATCGTCCGCGAGACCGACTGTGGCACCAACAAGGGTGTCGAGACGGTCATCGCCCGTCCGGTCATGGACGTCCAGGGCAACCCGACCGGTGACCTCGAGCGGGACGAGCACGTCGAGACCTCGACGTTCGCCCGGACGCTCGCAGAGGACGCCACGGACGCCTCGGGCAACGTCATTGTCGCCGCGGGCACCGACCTGGGTGACCCGACCATCGAGGCGCTCATCGCTGCAGGCGTGCAGAACGTCAAGGTCCGTTCGGTCCTGACCTGCACCACCGGCACCGGTGTGTGTGCGACCTGCTACGGCCGCTCGATGGCCACCGGCCAGCTGGTGGACATCGGCGAGGCCGTCGGCATCGTCGCCGCGCAGTCGATCGGTGAGCCCGGTACGCAGCTGACCATGCGTACGTTCCACCAGGGTGGCGTCGGTGACGACATCACCGGTGGTCTGCCGCGAGTCCAGGAGCTCTTCGAGGCCCGTGTCCCCAAGGGCAAGGCCCCGATCGCCGAGGAAGCCGGCCGGATCCGCCTCGACGAGGAGGAGCGTTTCTACACGATCACGATCGTCCCGGACAACGGGGCGGACGAGATCGTCTACGAGAAGCTCTCCAAGCGTCAGGGCCTCGCGCACATCGACCTCGACGACGGCTCGTCGCGGCCGATCGCCGACGGCGACCACCTCGACCGCGGTCAGCCGCTCCTCGAGGGCCCCGCCGACCCGCACGAGGTGCTGGCGATCCTCGGTACGAACGGCGTCCAGAAGCACCTCGTCGACGAGGTGCAGAAGGTCTACCGCTCGCAGGGTGTGTCGATCCACGACAAGCACATCGAGGTCATCGTCCGCCAGATGATGCGCCGCGTGGCCATCAGCGAGTCGAACAGCACCGAGTTCCTGCCCGGTGCCCTGGTCGAGCGTGCGGAGCTCACGGCGGAGAACCGTCGCGTGCTCACCGAGGGAGGCTCGCCCGCCTCGGCGCGCCCGGTGCTCATGGGTATCACCAAGGCCTCGCTCGCCACCGACTCGTGGCTCTCGGCGGCCTCCTTCCAGGAGACCACCCGCGTGCTCACCGACGCCGCCATCAACAAGCGGTCGGACAAGCTCGTGGGCCTCAAGGAGAACGTCATCATCGGTAAGCTCATCCCGGCGGGTACCGGTATCAACCGCTACCGGAATTCGACGGTCGAGCCCACCGAGGAAGCCCGCGCAGCGGCGTACTCCATCCCGGATTACGGCGACGGCTTCTACGGTCCCGAGGACGGTTTCGGCGACGCCACCGGCGCGTCGGTCCGCCTGGACGACCTGGGCTACTAACGCCGTCGGTGGGCGCGCGTAAGCCGTTCACCAGCGATATCGCCATAATCGGACCCCCGAGCACACACTGTGCCCGGGGGTCCGGTGCGTCAGCCCGGCCGCGTTCTGGCCAGGGGCGAACGTGTTCTAGACTTGACCGACGTGCCCTGGGCCGCCTCGCCTGTGGCGAGTGGCCCGCGGCGTCCGATGACCGGAGGGAGACGATCGACCGTGCGGATCGCACTGCTTTCGTACAGGAGTAAGCCACACGGCGGAGGGCAGGGCGTCTACGTCCGTCACCTCAGTCGTGAGCTGGCGGCACTCGGGCACACCGTCGAGGTGTTCTCCGGTCAGCCGTACCCCGAGCTGGACCCGGGGCCGTCGCTGTCGAAGATCCCGAGCCTGGATCTCTACAACGACGCCAATCCGTTCCGCACCCCGCACCCGCGGGAGATCCGCGACTGGATCGACGTGCTCGAGGTCGTCACCATGTGGACCGCCGGATTCCCGGAGCCGCGGACCTTCAGCCTCCGCGCCGCCCGCACCCTCAAAGACAGGCTCGCGGATTTCGATGTGGTGCACGACAACCAGTGCCTCGGTACCGGCCTCCTCGAGATGGAGGAGGCCGGATTCCCGGTGGTGGCCACGGTGCATCACCCGATCACACGGGACCGCGCGTTGGCCATGAAAGAGGCGCCGCTGCGTAAGAAGCTCACCACGTGGCGGTGGTTCGGATTCCTGGGCATGCAGATCAAGGTCTCCCGCCGGCTGCACGAGATCATCACGGTGTCGTCCAACTCGGCAGACGACATCGCCTCCGACTTCGGTGTGGACCCGCAGCGGATAGTCACCATTCCGCTCGGCGTGGACACGGACCGTTTCCACGACCGCCGCGACCGCGAGCCGGGTCGCCTGGTCTGTGTGGCCAGCGCCGATCAGCCGCTCAAAGGCGTGCCGATCCTCCTGCGCGCCCTGGCGAAGGTCCGCGAGGAACACCCGGGAGTGCGCCTGACGCTGATCTCCAAGCTCAAGCGCAAGGGTGAGGCCGCCAAGCTCCTCGATTCACTCGGGTTGCGGGATGCGGTGGACCTGGTCTCCGGGGTCGACGACGACGAGCTCGCCGAGCTCGTGGGTACGGCCGAGATCGCTGTCGTCCCGAGCATGTACGAGGGCTTCTCGTTGCCCGCGGTGGAGGCCATGTCCAGTGGTTGTGCACTCGTCGCGACCCGGGCCGGGGCGCTACCGGAGGTCGTGGGCACCGACGACTGCGCGGCCCGGCTGGTCGAGCCCGGCAACGTGGACGAGTTGGCGCAGCAGATCAGCGCGCTACTGGCGGACCCCGCCGAGCGCAGCCGCCTCTCGGAGGGTGGCCGGGAACGGGTCATGGAGCGTTACAGTTGGGCGGCTGTGGCGCGCCGGACCGTCGAGGTCTACCAGGCGGCCATCGCGCGGGTCCGCGGCGAGACGCCGCCGGACTTCACCGCCGGGCCGGTCATCGGACCGGATCAGGCCGAGATCGACGAGCACGTCACCGCTGACGTGCCCGAGGTACTGCCGGACGCCGGCACGTACGACATCCGTGAGCAGGAGGACGCCGCATGCTGACCGCTGACTTCGACCGTCTGGGGGTCACCCCGGGCATGCGAGCCATCGACGTGGGGGCCGGCCTGGGCCGGCACACCTTCGAGCTCTACCGGCGTGGAGCCGACGTGACCGCGTTCGACCAGAACGCGGACGAGATGCAGCAGGTCGCCGACATGCTCGCGGCCATGGAGGCGGAGGGGCACGGGCTCCCGGAATCCAAGGGTGAGGCCATCACCGGTGACGCGCTCGCGATGCCGTACGACGACGCGACCTTCGATCTGGTCCTCATCTCCGAGGTGCTCGAGCACGTGCCGGAGGATACCAAGGCGATCGCCGAACTGGTCCGCATCCTCAAGCCGGGCGGCGTCGCCGCGGTGACCGTCCCGCGGGAGTGGCCGGAGAAGCTGTGCTGGAAGCTCTCGGACGACTACCACTCCAACCCGGGTGGCCACTGCCGCATCTACACGGCTGAGGAGCTCGGCTACAAGCTCCGTGCCGCGGGCCTCGAGGTCACCGGGACCGGATTCGCCCACGCGCTGCACGCCCCGTACTGGTGGCTCAAGTGCGCGGTGGGTACGGACAAGGACGACCATCCGCTGCCGAAGGCGTACCACAAGCTTCTCGTGTGGGACCTGATGAAGGGGCCGTGGGTCACGCGGACCGCCGAGAAGTTGCTCAACCCGGTGATGGGCAAGTCCATCGTGTTCTACCTTCGTAAGCCCGTGGAGGCCTGATCGCCCGTGCAGCCCCAGAACATCGGTTCCCGTAACGGCGCGACGCAGGGCGCACCGGTAGGCGGTGACGCCCCCGCCGGTTCGCGGCTCGTGCCCGGCGTCCCGGGCGTTCTGGACGAGGACGCGGTCCGCGCCACCGGGGAGTGGATCGCCTCCGTCCAGAAGTCGAGCGGGGAGATCCCGTGGTTCACCGGTGGGCACACCGACCCCTGGGATCATGTCGAGTCCGCGATGGGGCTGACGGTCGCCGGACAGTGGGAGGCCGCCCGGCGCGCGTTCGGATTCCTCCGGGACACCCAGCGTGCCGACGGCTCCTGGCCGATCAAGTGGCAGGACGGCGAGATCGCCGATGCCGACACGGACACCAACTTCTGCGCCTACATCGCGGTGGGACTGTGGCATCACCACCTGGTCACCGGTGCTCGTGGCTTCCTGGAGTCGATGTGGCCGACCGTGCGTCGCGCCCTCGATCTCGTGTTGACCCATCAGGGCCCGCAGGGACAGATGTGGTGGGGCTCCAGCCCGCGCGGCTTCTGCGACGAGGCGCTGATCACCGGATCCTCGAGCATCCACCACGCCCTGCGGTGCGGAGTCGCGATCGCCGAGGAGCTCGGTGAGAGCGCCCCGGAATGGGATCTGGCCGCCGACCGGCTGGGGCACGCGCTGCGCGCGCACCCGGAGCTGTTCACGCCCAAACCCGAGTTCTCGATGGACTGGTTCTACCCGGTGCTGACCGGCGTGATGGTGGGCGAACAGGCACAGCAACGGATCGACGCCCGGTGGGGCGATTTCGTGGTGGACGGCCTGGGGATCCGGTGCGTCGACCACCGACCGTGGGTGACCGGCGCCGAGACGTGTGAGTTCGTGCTCGCGCTCGAGGCCGCCGGCCGTCACGAGCAGGCACTGGAGCAGTTCGCGAACATGCAGCACCTGCGCGAGGCGGACGGTTCCTACTGGACCGGCCTGGTCTTCGCGGACGGCAAGCGCTGGCCGGTCGAGCTGAGCACGTGGACCGGCGCGGTGGTGCTGCTGGCCGCGGATGCGCTCTCGCGCACCACGCCGGGCAACGAGATCTTCCGCTACGTTGCCGATCACACGATGCAGCGGCTGCGGTCGCGGCCGGGCGACCCGGCCACCTGCGAGAGCGACACCGCGGCCGACTGCGCGTCGGCCGCATCGCCGAACGGGGAGCCCGTCAACGGGGCATCGCGCAACGGGGCATCGCGCGAGGCGGCCGAGGGTGCGGTCGGCGAAGCCCGCCCGTCCGAGTACTCCGTGCGATAGCCTTTCGGCAGCCGTCGATGGACACCTGTCTGGTCGGGTGTCTTTCAAGGCGGGCGCCGCACACGAGGGAGCACGCATGGAGTTCGGACTGACCCTGTTCACCAGTGACCGGGGGATTCGGCCGACCACCGCGGCCGTCGCGGCCGAGCGGGCCGGTTTCTCCGCGTTCTACGTGCCCGAACACACCCATATCCCGGTCCGCCGCGACGCGGCCCACCCCGGCACCGGCGGTGCCGAGCTGCCCGATGAGCGCTACTGCCGGACCCTGGACCCGTGGGTCGCACTGGGGGCGGTCGCGGCCGTCACCCGGACGATCCGGCTGGGCACCGCCGTGTCGATCCCGGTCGAGAGCGATCCCATCACGCTGGCCAAGTCCATCGCCACCGTCGACAACCTCTCAGACGGCCGCACCGTCCTCGGCGTGGGCTACGGCTGGAACCTGGACGAGATGGCCGACCACAACGTGCCACCCGGGCGCCGCCGCACCATGCTCCGCGAGTACCTCGAGGCGATGCGCGAGCTGTGGACCCACGACGAGGCCGAGTACCACGGCGAGTTCGTGGACTTCGGGCCCAGCTGGGCCTGGCCCAAGACCGCGCGCAAGCCGGGCCCGCTCACCCTGGTGGGGGCGGCGGGCACCGAGAAGAACTTCAAGTGGATCTGCCGCAGCGCCGACGGGTGGATGACCACGCCGATCTCGCAGGACATCTCCGGGAGCGTCCGACTGCTCCGGGAACTGTGGGCCGAGGCGGGTCGTGACGGTGAGCCGTACATCGTCGTCCTGGACGGGAAACCAGAGCCCGGGAAGATCGAGATGTATCGCGAGCTCGGCGTCCACGAACTCGTCTACGGCACGCCGGACCGCTCCGAAGACGAGGTGCTCGGCTACATCGACCGCCTCGCCGGGAAGCTGGGAATCGGCGCCGGCGTCTGAGCCCGACGCTTGAGCCCGGCTTCGGAGACAGACGCCCGGCCCGGCGCCCAGTCCGTTACGGTGACGCCCTGCGCCCGCACCCGGGCCGCGTGAGGCGTCACCCGGGGACGGGCGCCCGACGGTAACGTCGGGTCATGGACACCGCGGAATCCGGTAACCCCGTCGTCGTCGTCACAGGTGCCGGGGGCGGCCTCGGGGCCGCCACGGCCGCGCTCTACGCCGAGCGCGGCTGGCAGGTCGTGGCCGTCGACCTCAGGGCGCCCGCCGGCGGCGCAGGCATCACCGGGCTGGCCGCCGACGTCACCGATTCGGCCTCGTTGGAGACGGTCGCCGACCGCGTGCGCGCCGAGCACGGCCGCATCGACGTGCTGATCACCTTCGCGGGAGTCCTCGGGATCGGGCCGCTCACCGAGTCCGACCCCGAGAAGACCCAGCGCGTGCTGGACGTCAACGTCATGGGCACCGTCCGCACCGTTCACGCGCTGTGGGATCTGCTGCGCGAGAGCGGCGGGCGCGTGGTGCTCATCAGCTCCGAGACCGGCCCGCAGCACGCCATGCCGATGAACGGCCCCTACGCCATGAGCAAGCACGCCGTGGAGGCCTACGGCGACGCGCTCCGCCGCGAGCTGATGTTCCTCGGGATGGACGTCGTGCTGGTGCAGCCCGGCCCGTTCCGGACCGGGATGACCGCCGCCATCCTGCGCAACTTCCAGGAGTCGACCCGGCCGGGCTCGCCGTTCGCCGCCATGGCATCGGTGATGGGGGAGATGGCCGCCGGGCAGGACGAGGTCGCCGGGGACCCGTCGGTGCTGGCGGAGACGGTATGGGCTGCCGGGACCGCCCGCCGTCCTCGACACCGCTACGCGGTGAAGTGGGACCTCGGACGTCGCCTGCTCGACCTCCTGCCCGTGCCGGTCGTCGACAAGGCGCTCACCCTCGCGCTCGCCGGAAAGATCAACGCCCGCAAGCTCGAGCTCCGGCGCGAGGCCGCCGACGACCGGCGGGCGATGAGCGAGGTGGCCGACTGACGCACCCTGCCATGACCGACCCGACCAGTTGTACCGACGTGACGATCAGGAGCGCGACCCATGACCAACCTCGACCCGCGACCGGACGAGATCGAGTGCGAGGCCGGCGGGGCGGCCAACGGCCGTGAGCCCGGCGGCGCCCGCGTGGAGATCATCACCTCCCGCGACGTCCCGCTCGGCGGCCCACGCGCGATGACCGTCAAGCGGACCCTGCCGCAGCGGCAGCGTTCCCTCATCGGGGCGTGGTGCTTCGTCGACCACTACGGGCCCGACGATGTCTCGGCGAGCGGCGGAATGGACGTGCCCTCCCACCCGCACACCGGGCTGCAGACCGTGAGCTGGCTGTTCGAGGGCAACGTCACGCACCACGACTCCGGGGACAACCACGCGGTGGTCCGGCCCGGAGAGGTCAATCTCATGACCTCCGGCGCCGGCATCTGCCACACCGAGGTGTCGACCCAGGACACGACGGTGTTGCACGGGGTGCAGCTGTGGACCGTGCTCCCCGACGAGCACCGCGAGACCAGCGGCCGCCGCTTCGATCACCACGTGCCCGAGCCGGTGGCACTCGACGGCGGTTCGGCCCTGGTGTTCATGGGCTCGTTGCTGGGGTCGTCGTCGCCGGTCTCCACGTTCTCCCCGCTGCTCGGGGCGGAGATCCGCCTGGACCCCGGTGCGGAGCTGACCATCGACGTCGACCGGGACTTCGAACACGGGCTCCTCGTCGACGCCGGGGACCTCACGCTCGAGGGCGTGAGCGTCGAGCCGGCCCAGCTGGCCTACACGGGCGTCGGTGAGACCACGCTGACCGTCCGTAACGTCGGCGATTCCCCGGGCCGCGCCGTCCTGATCGGTGGCACGCCGTTCGAGGAGGAGATCATCATGTGGTGGAACTTCATCGGCCGCACCCATGATGAGATCGCCCGCTACCGGCAGGAATGGGAGGAGCACTCGGAGCGCTTCGGACGCGTCCACGGCTACGTCGGCCACGACCCGGAGGGGCTGACCCGCCTGCCCGCGCCCACCCTGCCCACCACGACCCTCACACCGCGCGTCAACCCGGCGGGGCGAGCCCGGACCGACCGGCCCGGGACCGACTGACCCGCTGCGGCCCCGCACCGTGGCGCCGCCGAACCCGAAGGAAAGGACGACGACGATGACAGATCGCCAGTACACCGACAAGACCGGAGAGACCGTCACCGTGCGGCGCGACCCGCAGCAGGAGGCCTTCGAGATCAGAACGGCCGACGACGAGGTGGCCGGTCACGCCCACTTCCGCACTCGCGGCGACGATCGGATCTTCCACCACACGGTCGTCGACGAGCGATTCGGCGGCCGCGGGATCGGGACCGCGCTCGTCCGCGGCGCCGTCGAGGCCACGATCGCCGAGAACGTGCCGATCGTGGCCGTGTGCCCGATGGTCAAGGGATTCCTGGAGAAGAACGCCGAGGAGTTCGCGGACTCGTATCGACTCCCGACACCCGACGACATGGCATGGCTGCGCGAACAGGAGGACTGACGTGGCGATCCCACAGCTCGACCGGGTCCACCGGGAGGTCTACAAGCCGCTCGTCCGCTCGGCGGTCGCCTCGCGAGAGGCATCGACCGAGGCCGGGCTCGACGAGGGGCTGCTCGAGCTGGTCAACGTGCGGGTCTCGCAGATCAACGGGTGCGCGGCCTGTCTGGCCACCCACGTGCCGGCCGCACGCGATGCCGGGGTATCCCAACGGCGACTCGACCTGTTGCCCGCGTGGCGTGAGCTCGACGCGTTCGGGGAGCGGGAGCGGGCCGCGCTGCGGCTGGCCGAGACCCTCACACGGCTGGACGATGTGGATGAGCGGGCCGCCGCCATCACGGCCGCGTCGGAACATTTCGACGACGAGCAGCTCGCCGCACTGGAGTGGGCGATCGTGCTGATCAACTCGTTCAACCGCGTGTCGATCGCGAGCCACCACCAGCCACGTCTCGAGGACTGAGGACGGGCGCCGACGGGGCCCGGTGGCCGGCCACCGGGCCCCCGGATCGCCCGACGACCGGGGCCTCGCGTCAGCGGCCGGTCACCGGGATAATGCGCGCCCGGTCCGACGGGACGATCTCCTTGCCGAACGGGAAGCACGTCACGGGGATGAGCTTGAGGTTGGCCCACGCCAGCGGCAGCCCGATGATGGTGATGGCCTGGGCGATGGCGGTGCCGATGTGGCCGATCGCGAGCCACAGGCCGGCGATGAGGAACCAGACGACGTTGGCGACGGTGCTCGCACCCCCCGACCGGCCGGTGTCGACGACCTCCCGGCCGAACGGCCACAGCACGTAGAGCCCGATCCGGAAGCTCGCCACGGCGAACGGGATGGTGACGATGAAGATGACGGCCAGGATCCCGGCCGCGAGGTAGCCGAGGAACAGCCAGAACCCGGCGGTCACGAGCCAGATGATGTTGAGGACCAGAGTCAGCACTTCGCGCATGACACCCGAGTCTAGGCCGGAAGCGGCGGTGCGCCGGCGGGGCTACGGTGGGCAGCGTGAGCAACAAACCGGACATCAGGACCCTCGGCGAGTTGCGCGCCGCCGGGTACACCAGCCGCACTCTCCGAGAGGAGTTGCGGCACAACCTGCTCGGGGCACTCGCCGCTGGCCGGGATCCGTGGCCGGGCATGCACGGCTTCGCCACGACCGTCATCCCGCAACTCGAACGGGCGATCATCGCCGGCCACGACATCGTGCTGCTCGGCGAGCGCGGGCAGGGCAAGACACGCCTACTGCGCACCCTGGTCGGACTGCTGGACGAGTGGTCGCCGGTGGTGGCCGACACCGAGCTGTGGGAGGACCCGCTCGCCCCGATCACCGGCCCCACCCGGGAGCGGATCGCCCGCGAGGGTGACGCCCTGCCGATCGAGTGGCGCCACCGCAGCGAGCGGTACGTCGAGAAGCTCTCCACGCCGGACACCTCGGTGGCGGACATGATCGGCGACGTGGACCCGATGCGGGTCGCGGAGGGCCGCCGGATGGGGGATCCCGAGACCATCCACTACGGCCTGGTGCCCCGCGCCAACCGCGGGATCGTGGCGCTCAACGAGCTCCCGGATCTGGCAGAGCGGATCCAGGTGGCGCTGCTCAACGTCATGGAGGAGCGGGACATCCAGATCCGCGGGTATGTGCTGCGCCTGCCGCTGGATGTGTTGGTGCTGGCCTCGGCCAACCCGGAGGACTACACCAACCGCGGCCGGATCATCACCCCGCTCAAGGACCGGTTCGGCGCCGAGATCCGCACCCACTACCCGCTCGAGCTCGTCGACGAGATCGAGGTCGTGCGGCAGGAGTCCGACCTGACCGCAGACGTTCCGCAGCCGCTCATGGAGCTGTTGGCGCGGTTCACCCGCGAACTGCGCGCCTCCGACGCGGTCAACCAGGCGTCCGGGGTGTCGGCGCGTGTCGCGATCGCCGGCGCCGAGACCGTCGCCGCGGCCGCGCGGCGTCGGGTGGCGGTGCGAGGTCTGGATGACGACGACGGCGGCGAAGCCGTGGCCCGCCTGGTCGATGTCGACGCCGCGGTGGACGTTCTGCGCGGCAAGATCGAGTTCGAGCCCGGGGAGGAGGGGCGGGAGTCGGAGATCCTCCGATACCTGCTGCGGAGCGCCACGATCGATGTCGTCCGGGACCTGTTCCGAGGGGTCGACATGGCGCCCCTCGTCGAGGCCTTCGACGGCGATCTGACGCTGACCACCGGCGCCGACGTGACGGCGGCGGAGTTCCTGAAGGCACTGCCCGAGCTGTCCGAGCCCGGGTTGTACGACGAGATCGCCGAGCGGGCCGGCGCGCGGACCGCGGGTCAGCGGGCCGGCGCGATCGAGTTGGCGTTGGAGGGGCTGTACCTGTCGCGCCGGTTGTCCAAGGAGACCGGGGACGGCGCCGCGGTATACGGCTGACCCGGCACGGCCGCGAACGCCGGACCAGCGCTGCACGCCGGCGCGGAGGAGAGAGGTGCACGATGGCGCGAGCCGAACGCAATGCCCGCTATGGACGGTATGTCGGCGGGCCGGACCCGCTCGCCCCACCGCTGGACCTGTCGGAGGCGCTCGAGGCCGTGTCGGAGGGCGTGATGGCCGGCTACTCGCCGCAGCAGTCGATGCGGGAGTTCCTGCGCAGCGGTGGTCGGGACCTGACCGGGCTGGACGAACTCGCCGGCGACCTGAACTGTCGGCGGCGCGAACTGTTGGAGAAGCACCACCTCGGGGGCACGCTGGACGAGGTCGCTCGATTGCTCGAGCAGGCCGTGCTGGCCGAGCGGGGGCAGCTCGCCCGGGACACCCGGATGGACGCGATGGACCGCACCATGCGGGAGATGACCCTCGAGAATCTCCCGGGCTCCCCGGCCGCGGCGGTGGGGGAGCTGGCGGAATATGACTGGGCATCCACCGACGCCCGCGAGTCGTTCCGGCAGATCCAGGATCTTCTCGGCAGGGAGGCGCTGGACGCCCGGTTCTCCGGGATGAGGCAGGCGCTCGAGAACGCCACCGACGCCGACCGGGCCGCCGTCTCGGAGATGTTGTCCGACCTGACCGACCTGCTGGACAAGCACTCGCGCGGGGAGGATACGCGCGAGGACTTCGAGCGCTTCATGGACACGCACGGGGACTCGTTCCCGGAGCAGCCGCGCGATGTCGAGGAACTCATCGACACGCTGGCGGCCCGATCGGCCGCGGCGCAGCGGATGATGAACTCGATGACCCCCGAGCAACGGGAGGAGCTGATGGCCCTGTCGCAGCAGGCATTCGGTTCGCCCGAGCTCTCCGATCAGCTCGGTCGGCTCGACGGGCTGCTCCAGACCCTGCGACCCGGCGAGGACTGGGGTGGTTCCAGCGACTTCGAGGGCTCTGACGGACTCGGTATGTCCGAGGGGGCGGCGGTGATGGCCGAGCTCGGTGATCTGGATCGGCTGGCCGAGCAGCTCGCGCACTCCGACGGATCGCCATTGTCCGAGCTGGACCTCGAGGCCGTGGCCCGGCACCTCGGTCACAGTGCGGCGGTCTCCGTACAGACCCTCGCCCGGATCGAGCGGGAGATGCGGGAGTCCGGCTACCTCAGTCGCCGTCCGGACGGTGACCTCAGGCTGTCCCCGGCCGCACTGCGGAAGCTGGGCCGTTCGCTCCTGCGGGACGCGGCCCGCCGGTTGTCCGGGAGGTCGGGCGCGCGGGAGACCCGGGCCTCGGGAGCCGCCGGGGAGCAGACCGGGGCGAGTCGCCAGTGGCAGTTCGGTGACGTGGCGTCCTGGGATGTGCCGAGGACGGTCACCAACGCGATCACCAGGTCGGCGGCGGAGGGCCGCCCGACCGGGCAGCGGATCCGGCTGCTGCCCGAGGACATCGAGGTCCGTGAGAGCGAGGCCCGCACCCGGGCGGCGGTCGCGCTGCTGGTGGACACCTCGTTCTCCATGGCGATGGAGGGCCGCTGGGTCCCGATGAAACGCACGGCGCTGGCCCTGCACCACCTGATCACCACGCGGTTCCGGCAGGACCGCATGCAACTCATCTCGTTCGGCAGTCTCGCGCAGACGAGGACCATCGAGAGCCTTCTCTCCCTGGACGCCCGATACGAGCCGGGGACGAACCTGCACCATGCGCTGCTGTTGGCGGGACGCTTCTTCCGCGAGCACCCCACGATGCAGCCGGTGCTGCTCATCGTCACCGACGGCGAACCCACCTCGCACCTGCTCGCCGGTGGGGAGCCGTGGTTCGCCTATCCGCCGGATCCCGAGACGATCCGCACGACCGTCGACGAGTTGGACCGGGTGGCGCGGTTCGGGGCCCGGACGACGTTCTTCCGGCTGGGGGACGACCCCGGACTGTCGCGGTTTCTCGACGCGCTGGCCCGGCGGGTGGACGGCACGGTGGTCGCGCCGGAGGTCGACGACCTCGGCGCCGCGGTGGTCGGCCGATTCCTGCACGCCCGGCGCGGTGGGCCCGGTGCCGGCGACCCTTGGAGTGCCGGCGGCCGCTGGGCCGTCTGATCCGGCGTCCCGGAGGGTGTGGCCGGCGGCCCGGCTCAGGGCATCGGGGCGCCGACCTCGCCGGCGTCGCGGCGCAGCACGCGCAGCGAGTCCACGGCGCGGACCTCGGTGAACTGGCCGGACTCGATCGCACGGCAGTAGATCTCGTACGGGGGGCGCCCGCCGTCCTCGGGGTTCGGGAAGACGTCGTGGATGAGCAGTGCTCCGCCGATCTCGACCCACGGGGCCCACCCCTCGTAGTCGGCCTGCGCGGCCTCGGAGGAGTGCCCACCGTCGATGAACACGAACGAGGCGGGTTTGCCCCACACGCGGGCGACCTGACGGGAGCTGCCGACGGCCGCGGTCACCACGTCGTCGAGGCCGGCGTCCCACACGGTGTGCCGGAACCGGCCGAGCGTCTCGAGCCGACCGGTGTGCGGGTCGACGAGGTCGGCGTCGTGGTACTCCCAGCCCGGCTGGTGCTCTTCGGAACCCCGGTGGTGGTCGACGGTGACGATGCTGCCGCCGGTCACCCGGGCCGCTGCGCCGAGGAACACCGTCGAACGGCCGCAGTAGGTGCCGATCTCCACGCCCACACCGTCGCCCAGGTACTCGCAGGCGATCTCGTACAGGGTGGTGCCCTCTTCGAGGGGCATGAAGCCGGGGGCGGCGAGCGCGACGGCCAGCAGCGACGGTTCGATCTCGGGTGCGGTCATGGGCACCAACCTAGTAGGCACCCCTCAGCTCTCGGCGCGGCGGGCGGCCTTGCGGGCCCGGGCCACGTGCGGCCCCACGACGTTGCCGAGCTTGGTCCCGTTGGGCCAGCCCGCGTAGTAGCAGAGGAACAGCACGATCTCCTCGAGCTCGTCCGCCGTCAGTTCGCCGTTGCCCAGCGCCGCGCCCACCTGGATATCGGCGATGTCCGAGTTCCCCTGGGCGGTGAGGGCGCCGAGCAGCAACAGCCGGCGGTCGCGGTGGGTCAGTCCGGGACGGGACCAGATCCGACCGAAGAGATGGTCGGCGGTCTCGGCGAAGTAGTCACCCGGCCCGTCCGACATCTCGAATCCGTACGCCTCGGTCATCATGGCCAGTCCGTGTGCGCGTTCCGGGCTCAACCCGGCGTCCGCCTCGTTGCTCATCCGTGTACCTCGTCGTTGTCGTCGTCGTTGTCGTTGGTCTCGTCGGCACCCGCGCCGACACGCGCTCCGGCGCCGGCCCCGGTGCCCGCATCGGCGGCCAGGGCGATCTCGCCCGGCCCCACACCGAAACCGGCGCCCAGATCGCGCAGGGCGATCGCACCGAGCGGCAGGTCCACGCCCAGGCGATCGGCCAGGCCCAGGGCGAGCGACAGGTCCTTCTCTCCCAGGCCGCGGACATGGGTGAACACGCCGTGCCAGAAGTCCTCGGGGTCGATCGGCGCGGTGGTGTCGCGGAGCATCACCGCGCCGGCGCCGCCCGTGATCGCGTCGGTGTGCCGCACCACGCGGCCTAGCCCCGCGATGTCAATGCCTGCGGCCTCGGCCAGACGCGAGGCCTCGGCCGTCGCGGTGAAGGAGATGAAGTGCAGCAGGTTCCGCGCCAGCTTCATCCGCGTGCCCGCGCCCACCTCGCCGGCGTGGACAGGCATGCCCGCCCAGAGCCTGAACGCCGGCCTGCAGGCGTCGTAGACCTCGCGCGGGCCGCCGACCATCACCGCGAGTTCGCCGGCCTCCGCACCCTGCGCGCCGCCCGAGACGGGGGCGTCGATCAGATGTACGCCGGCCGCAGAACACACCTCGGCCAACTCTACGGCCGTCGAGTCGGAGATGGTCGAGTGGACGGCGATCACCGTTCCGGGGGAGGCGGTGCGCAGGATGCCGTGCGGGCCGTCGACCACGTCGCGGACCTGGGCGTCGTCGAGCACCGTCACCGAGATCAGCTTCGCCGTCCGGGCCACATCCTCCGCGCGATCCGCGACGGTCGCGCCCTCGGCGACGAACGGCTCGGTGGCCTCGGCGCGCACATCGCACACCACGAGCCCGCCGGGCCAGGCGAGCAGTCGCCTGGCGATGGGCGCGCCCATGTTGCCCAGTCCGATGAAGCCGACCGGGGCGGGGGAGTCGTCGGGAAGTCCCGGCCCGATCGGCGCGTCGGCCGGATCGGTGGGGTCCAGGTCGTCTGCGCCACTCATGGGCGGATGCTCGCTCACGATCTGATGACCTGTCCGCCGTCGACGTTGAAGATCTGGCCGGTGATCCAGCTGGCCTCGTCCGACAGCAGGAACAACAGCATCCCCACGAGGTCCTCCGGCTGGCCCATCCGCTTGATCGGCAGCTTGTCCACCATCTCGCTGACGATCGATTGCGGGGTGGTGGTGAGGTTGGCCTCGGTGGCGATCGGGCCGGGGGCGATCGCATTGATGCGGATGTTCGAGCCGCCCAGCTCGGTGGCCAGCTGCTGGGTCAGGCCGTTGACACCCACCTTGGCCAGGCCGTAGAAGCCCGAGTACAGCCACGCCGCGGTGGAGGACTGGTTGACGATCGCGCCGCCGCCGGCGGCCGCCATCTTCTCCCAGCAGGCCCGCACCATGAGCAGCTGGCCATTGAGATTCACCGACATGAACTTCTCGTAGTAGTCCCACGGCACGGTGATGAGGAAGTCCAGCTTCATGCCGCCGAAGATCGCGGCGTTGTTGACCAGCATGTCGAGCCCGCCGAATCGCTCCACCGCGGCCTCGGCGCACGCGTTCGCCGAGAACTCGTCGGAGACGTCGGTGTGCTGGAAGAAGGCGTGGCCGCCGGCCTCGATGATCTCGGTGGCCACGCGCTCGCCCTGCTCGGTGGAGACGTCGGCCACCACCACCTTGGCACCCTCGGCGGCGAGCGCCTTGGCGTACTCCTCGCCGATGCCGCCGGCCGCGCCGGTCACGATCACTGTCTTACCGTCGAAACGTCCCATGGTCTGACTGCCTTCTGTTGATGGATGCTGTGGTGAGGGGCCGGTCATCGGCGTGCGGCCGGCGCGGGTCAGGCCGGCGTCGCGACGGACTTGATCTCGAGGTATTCCTCGAAGCCCTCGCGGCCCATCTCCCGGCCGATGCCGGACTGCTTGTAGCCGCCGAACGGCACGTCGGCGCCGTACCACTGGCCGCCGTTGACGCCGAGCGTGCCGGTGCGGATCCCGGCCACGACCTTCTCGACCCGCTCCGGATCGGTACCCCACACCGCCCCGGACAGGCCGTAGGGCGAATCGTTGGCGATCCGGATGGCGTCCTCGTCGCCGTCGTGCGGGATGATCACCAGTACGGGGCCGAAGATCTCCTCCCGGGCGACGCGCGCGGAGTTGTCGAGCCCGGAGATGAGAGTGGGCTCGACCCAGAAGCCGCGGCCGAAGCCCTCGCCGGTCGGGCGGGTGCCGCCGATCTCGATCGTGCCGCCCTCGGCGCGGGCGAGCTCGATGTAGCCCTCGATGCGCTCGCGCTGGACGGCGGAGATCACCGGGCCGCAGAACGCGCCGGGATCGGTGGGGTCGGTGGGGGCGAACGAGGCCATGGCGCTCTTGGCGGCCTCGATCGCCTCGGCGTACTTCTCGCGGGGCACCACGAGCCGGGTGGTCAGTGCGCAGCCCTGCCCGGCGTGGGTGCAGGTGTTGAGGGCGGTCATGAAGCAGGCGGTGCCGAGGTCGGCGTCGTCGAGCACGACCGACGCGGACTTGCCGCCCAGCTCCAGGAACACCTTCGTCAGCGATTCGGCTGCCGCGACCATGATCTTCTTGCCGGTCGAGGTGGAGCCGGTGAAGGAGACCAGGTCGACCCGGGGGTCGGTGGTCAGCTGCGCGCCGATCCCGTGGTCGGAGGAGGAGATCACGTTGAGCACTCCCGCGGGCAGGTCCGTCTCCTCGGCGGCGATCCGGGCCACGGCCGCGGCGATGAGCGGGGTGTCGGGCGCGGGCTTGAGCACCACGGTGCAGCCGGCGGCCAGTGCGGGGCCGATCTTGGCCAGGTTGATCTGGTTGGGGAAATTCCACGGCGTGATGGCGCCGACGACGCCGATCGCCTCGCGCCGGGTGGTGCGGTGCGAGCGCACGCCCATGATCTCGGACTCGCCCAGGTCCTCGGTCCACTGGTAGGCCTCGACGAGATCGGCGAGCCAGCCCAGGTCCGCGACGGGCCCCTCGAGCTGGGGTCCGGTGGTGAACATGTGGGGCGCCCCGACCTCGGCGATGGTCAGCGCGCGCAGCTCCTCCGTGTGTGACTGCAGCGCGTCGCGGAGCTGGCGCAGGCACGACGCGCGGAATGCGTGGTCGGTGGACCAGTCGGTGGTGTCGAAAGCGGTGCGGGCTGCCGCGATCGCGGCGTCCATGTCCTCGGAGGTGGCGTCGGCGGCGGAGCCGAGGACCTCCTCTGTGGCCGGGTTGAGCACGTCGAACGTGGCGCCCGAAGTGGACTGCCGGAGTTCGCCGCCGATGAGCAGCGGTGCGGTGTCGGTGATGCTCGTCGTCACGGGGGGGCCTTCCGTCGGGCTGGGTGGGCATCGGTTGGGTGGACAGCTGTCTAGACGATAGTCCGGGGTTGGTGTACTGTCCAGACACATGTCCACTGCAGCCCGTTTCGAATCCACACGGCGGCGGCTCAACGGCCAGCAGGCCGAGACCGTCGACCGCCTGACCAGTGCTGCTGTCGAAGTGCTTCGGGAGAAGGGTGCCGGAGGCCTCGCGGTCCGGGCCGTGGCGGCCAGGGCGGGCGTCGCCCCCGCGACCGCCTACACCTACTTCTCCTCCAAGGGACACCTCATCGCCGAGGTGTTCTGGCGTCGCCTCGATGACCACGCGACCGCACCGATCGAGGGTGGCTCCACGGTCGACCGGGTGGTCGCGGTGCTGCGCGATGTCGCCCTGTTGATCGCCGACGAGCCCGAGTTGTCCTCGGCGGTCACCGGCGCGCTCCTGGGCGACGATCCGGAGGTGTCCCACCTGCGCGTGCGGATCGGCGCCGACATTCGTCGCCGCCTGGTGGCGGCCCTGGGCGATCAGAACGACGACGACGTGGTGTCCGCGCTGGAGATGGTCTATGCCGGGGCGCTCGTCAGAGCAGGCATGGGCTACGGCTCCTACGCGGACATGGCGGACGCGATCGAATCCGCCGCACGACTGATCCTGAGGTGACATCGGATATGACCACCGCAACCCCCGCTCCGCTCGTGTTCAGTCCGTATGACTACGCGGTACACGAGGATCCGTATCCCTTCTACGCCCGTCTCCGGAACGAGGCGCCCGTCTACCGCAACGCGGAGCTCGATTTCTGGGCGCTGAGCAAGTACTCCGATGTGCGCGAGGCGTTCCGCGATCCCGAGGTCTTCTCCAGCGGCAGGGGGGTCTCGCTCGACCCTGCCGCGTACGGACCGCACGCCTACAAGACCATGTCGTTCCTCGCCATGGACGATCCCCGCCACGCCCGCCTGCGCCGGCTGGTCAGCAAGGGCTTCACCTCCCGGCGGGTGGACGCGCTGCGCGAGGGGATCGAGAAGATCTCCCGCGAGTACTGGGACGAGTGCCTCGAGCGCTCCCGCGACGGCGAATCGTTCGATTTCGTCGACGACTACGCGGGCAAGCTCCCGATGGACGTCATCTCCGACCTCATGGGCGTGCCCGAGGCGGACCGCGCCGAACTGCGACGGCTGGCGGACCTGGTGATGCACCGAGAGGAGGGCGTCCAGGACGTCCCCCAGGAGTCGATGGTCGCGGCGCTGGATCTCATCACCTACTACCAGGGCATGGTCGCCGAGCGGCGAAGGTCACGCACCGAGGACCTCACGTCGGCGCTGATCGACGCGGAGATCGACGGCGAGAAGCTGGACGAGGACGAGATCCTGTCCTTCCTGTTCCTCATGGTCGTGGCCGGCAACGAGACCACCACCAAGCTCCTGGCGAACGCCCTGTTCTGGGGCCACGAGTACCCCGCGCAGTCTCGGCTCGTCCTCACCGACCCGGAGATGGTCCCGCAGTGGGTGGAGGAGACCCTGCGTTTCGACACCTCGAGCCAGATGATCCTGCGCACCACCACGACCGAGACCACGATCCGCGGGGTGACGATCCCCTCGGACCAGAAGGTCCTGATGCTCATCGGATCGGCGAACCGGGACGAGGACGTGTTCTCCGACGGGGACGTCTTCGACCTGACCCGCGACACCTCGGCCAGCCTGAGCTTCGGTCAGGGCCCCCACTTCTGCCTGGGCGCCCATCTCGCCCGGCTCGAGGGCCGCGTCGCCCTGGACATGATCGCCAGCTCCATCACCGGGTACGAACTGCTGCCCGGCGCGGAGCGCGTGCACTCCTCCAACGTGCGCGGGTTCGCACACCTGCCGATGCGGGTCGAGGTGCGGCACCGATGAGTCTGCGTTTCCCGCCCCAGCTGGACAACGCGGTCCGGCCGGCCCTGATCACCGGGGCCTCGTCGGGCATCGGCCGCGCCAGCGCCGAAGCGCTCGCGGCACTGGGCCACCCCGTCGTCGTGGGCGCCCGCCGTGCCGCCCGCCTCGACGAGCTCGTCGCCACGATCCGTGAGGCGGGCGGCGAGGCCACGGCATGCGCGGTCGACGTCACCGACGCCCGATCGGTGGCGGCCTTCGTCGCCGCCGCGACCGAGGCCTACGGCGATCCCGAGGTGCTGGTCTCCAGCGCGGGAACGCTCAAGATGGCGAGGGTCTGGGAGATGGACCCCGGGGAGTTCGCAGCCCAGCTCGACATCCACCTGCTGTCCGTGCACCGGCTGCTCCACGCGATCGTGCCCGGAATGGTCGACCGCCGCCGCGGCGACGTCGTCGTCATCGGATCCGACGTGGCCTACACTGCCCGCCCCCGCTCCGGCGCCTACGTCGCCGCCAAGGCCGGGTTGGAGAACATGGCCATCCAGGCCCGCAAGGAGCTCGAGGGCACCGGGGTCCGGCTCGGCGTGGTCCGCCCCGGCCCGGTGATGACCGAGATGGGCACCGAGTTCGACCCGGAGACCGCCGAATCCGTCATCAACGACTGGGTACGCCACGGCTTCGGGCGTCATCCACGCATGTGCAAACCCGCCGACCTCGCCCGGGGCGTCGCCGCGATGGTGTCGATGCCCCGAGGCGCACAGATCACCGAGCTGGAGATCCAGCCGGAGGCCCCCATCGAGGAGGACTACTCGTGACCAGCACCGGCAACCCCGTAGAGTTCCCGGACTTCTCCACGCTCGCCGAGCCAGGACGAGTCTCCGGCGGCGAAGGCGGGCTCGGGCACATGGACGAGCTGCGCGCCGATCCGATCAGTCTGTTCTGGCGGGTGCGCGAGGAATGCGGGGATCTCGGGATCTTCAGGATCGCCGACCGCGACATCTGCCTGGCCTCCGGCGCCGCCGCCAACGAGGCGTTCTTCCGAGCCCCGGACGAATCCCTGGACCAGGCGGCCGCCTACCCGTTCATGACGCCGGTGTTCGGCGAGGGCGTCGTCTTCGACGCGAGCCCCGAACGGCGCTCGGAGATGCTCCACAACACCGCGCTGCGCGGCGAGCACATGCGACAGCACGCCGTGACCATCCCACGCGAGGTCGAACGGATGGTGGCCGAGTGGGGCGACGAGGGCGAGATCGACCTGCTCGAGTGGTTCTCCGAGCTGACCATCTACACCTCGTCCGCGTGCCTGATCGGACCGAAGTTCCGCGAGCAGCTCGACGCCCGGTTCGCCCACCTCTACCACGACCTCGAGCAGGGCACGGACCCCCACGCGTACATCGACCCGTACGCCGACATCCCCTCGTTCCGCAGGCGCGACGCCGCCCGCGAGGGCCTGGTGGAGCTGGTCTCGGCGATCATGGACGAGCGGATCGCCGACCCGCCGGCGGACAAGGACGACCGGGATCTGCTGGACGTGTTGGTCTCGGTCAAGAACGAGGACGGGACGCTCCGGTTCTCCCCGGACGAGGTCACCGGCATCTTCATCTCGATGATGTTCGCCGGTCACCACACCACCTCCGGCACCAGTGCATGGATGCTCATCGAGCTTCTCCGGAACCCGGGCTACCTGACCGAGGTCGTGGCCGAGCTCGACGAGATCTACTCCGATGGCGCCGAGTACTCGTTCGGTGCGCTCCGCCAGATGCCCAAGGTGGAGAACGCTCTCAAGGAGACGCTCCGCCTGCACCCTCCGCTCATCATCCTCATGCGGGTCGCCCAGGAGGACGTGCGGATCGGCGACTACGCGGTGCGTGCCGGACAGACGGTGGCCGCCTCGCCGGCGGTGTCCAACCGACTGCCCGAGGACTTCCCGGACGCCGACGCCTTCGACCCGGACCGCTATGCCGAGCCGCGGCAGGAGGACATCGTCAACAGGTGGACCTGGATCCCGTTCGGCGCCGGGCGGCACCGGTGCGTCGGCGCGGCGTTCGCCCAACTGCAGATCAAAGCGATCTTCTCCGTACTACTGCGTGAGTACGAGTTCGAACTCGCCCAGCCCGCCGAGAGCTACCACAACGACCACTCCAAAATGGTCGTCCAGCTGGCCCAACCGTGCGTGGTCCGCTACCGCCGGCGGCAGCGCTGAGGGAACAGGAGGACGCGATGAGAGTCGAGGTCGATTTCGACCTGTGCCAGGGGCACGCCGAGTGCCAGGCGGAGGCCCCCGACTGGTTCACGGTCGGCAAGGGTTCCGAGGCCAAGGTCCGCGCAAAGCGTGGCGAGATCCCCGACGACCAGCTGGCGGCCGTCAAGGACGCCGTCAGGTACTGCCCGACACAGGCACTCCGCCTGGTCGAGAACTGACACCCCGAACCGAACACAGTCACCCCGGGAATCAGACGATCCCGGACGACACCCCACCAGGAGACGAGTGACGTGACCCGATACGACCGTGCAGAGATCGCCGCTTTCGTCCAGAAATGGGTGGACGCGAACGCCGAGTGCGAGCGGAACAAGGACTGGCGACCGCTGGAGTCGTTCTACGCCGAGGACGCCACCTACGGCTGGAACTACGGCACCAAGGACGACTTCATGGCCGTCGGCCGTGACGAGATCCGGGACATCGCGCTCGGCCAGGAGATGGCAGGACTCGACGGCTGGGAGTACCCGTACATCCGGACGATCATCGACCCCGAGACCGGTGACGTGCTCTGTTTGTGGAAGCAGATCGCGCGCGACACCGTCGACCCGAAGACCGGCCAGCCGTACGAGGTGCACGGCCTGGGCGGATCGTGGTTCCTCTACAACGGGAACCAGCAGTGGGCCTGGCACCGCGACTTCTTCGACTTCGGCAACGTCGTGGACCTGTTCATGCGCATGTACGAGGCCGATGCGCTCACCGATTCCATGAAGGCCCGCTTCGAGGGCGCCGGCGGGAAGCCCGCCGGCTGGTACCGCATCGAGGACAGCCCGGCCCCGCTCTGGCCGGTGTCGAGCCCGGACGAGGTCTGAGCCCCATGGCCCCGCTGTCGCGCCCGGATCCGCTCGAGACCCTGGACCACGCCTCCCTCGCCCGGTTGCTGCCCGATCTCCTGCTGATCGGGCAGCTCATCGACAGGGCGGGGATGCCCGCGCTGCTCGGCGAGTTCGGCGTGGACGGCATGCGGGACGTGGCCATCGAGGAGTGGCAGGCCGCCAGCCCGCACTACACGCGCCGGATGAAGGAGGCGCTGTCGATCACCGGTGACGGCGTCGCCGAGATCTTCAAGGGCTTCCAGCTCGACGTGGGGGCGCCGCCCGAGTTCATGGACTTCCGGTACGGGATCACCGACCACGACAACGGCGAGTTCTGGCTCGACCACTGTGGGGCGCTGATGGATGTCGAGCCGATGGGCGACAGGCTCGTGACGACGATGTGTCACGACATCGAGGACCCCACCTTCCCGGCCACCGCGCTGGCCACCAACCCCCGCGCGGTCGTCGAGCCGATCCACCGACCCCCGCGAAGCCCCGAGGGACGGACGCCGCACTGTCACTGGGTGGTACGGATCGACCCGGACGCCCCACCGGCGCCGATGCCCGGACCCGCGGTCGAGTCGGCGTCCAGCCGGCTCATCGACTTCCGGTTCGACCCGCCCGCCCCGCAGGACACCGCCGGCGAGGGCGAGCGCGACGACTACGCGGGCCCGCTGTTGACGGACCTCGTGTTCGGTGAATTCACCTCGGCGGCCCTCATCCGTGTCGTCCGCGAGGTGTATCTGCAGATGCACCTGCTCGCGGTGGGGTTCCACCAGTCGGTCCGGCGCCGCTCGGATCGCGGGACCGCCGACCGGCTGCTCGCGTACCAGGCCACGGGCATCGCGGGGGTCGCCGCGGGTCGCATCCGGGACGCCCTCGGCGCGGACCCCGACGCCCGGGGGCTCGCCGCGGTCCTCGATAGCCATCCCCTGGCCGGGCCGACCGCCTACACCGGCTACTCGTCGCGGGTGTCCGACGACGGGCGCGAGCTCACCGTCTCCTGGGACACCTCCGCGGACGCATTCGCCGACGACACCTGGCTGCCGCTGATGGCCGCCGGCGACCTGCGCCCGCTCGAAGCCGCCGCACACGCGGTCGACCCGCACTGGACCGTCGCGGCCGTGCCCGGCGACGGCTCACGACTCGAGGCGGTTCTGCGTCTCGGCGAGACTCCCGCGAAGGAATCGGAGGAGGTCGCCGTGACCCGCATCAGCACGGGCGCGGCCTTCGACTTCGGTCCCGCACGCACGTCCCTGCCCATCACTCCCGTCTGACCCCGCATCCCACCCGAACCGCCTGATCCCGGAGGCCCCGTCATGGCACACAATCTGGCTGACCTTTTCGAGCATGCCGCTGATGCGTACGGCGACGATCGGCTGGCCGTGGTCGAAAACGACCGGCGGCTGACGTACACCGGGCTGGACGAGGAGGCCAACAGGTGGTGCTCCGTCCTGGCCGACCTCGGGGTGAAGGCGGGTGATCACGTCGCCGTCCACCTCCGCAACGGCGTGGACTGCCTGGCACTGATCCTCGGCATCCTCAAGCTCCGTGCGGTGCCGATCAGCGTCAACTACCGTTACTCGGGCGCCGAGTTGCGCTACCTCTACGACTACTCCGATGCCTGCGTGCTGGTGTTCCACCGCGAGTTCGGGGCCGCGGTCGCCGGCGCGGCCGAGGGGCTGGACTCCGTCCGCCACACGATCGTCGTGGACGACGGATCCGGCGTGGAGCCCCTCCCGGCCGGGGCTCTGGACGCCCGCGCGCTCCTCGCCGCCGCCTCACGAGAGCGGCCCGACGTCGAGCGCAGCGCCGACGACCTCTTCCTGGTGTTCACCGGGGGCACCACGGGCAAGCCCAAGGGCGTGATGTGGCGGCAGGAGGACCTGTGGCGCAGCCTCGGCGGTGGCGCTGACTATCACACCGGTGAACCGGTTCCGGACGAGTTCCACCAGTCGCGGTCGGGACTCGCGGGCGATCCGATGCGCTATCTCATCCTGCTGCCGCTGATCCACACCTCGGGCCTCATGCCGAGCTTCACCGGGCTGTTCGCCGGCGGGACCATGCACTACATTCCGCACTTCCGTGCCGACGAGGCGCTCGAGGAGATCGAGTCCGAGAAGATCCAGGTAGCCGTCGTGGCCGGGGATGCGATGGTCCGCCCGATCGTCGAACGCCTCAGGGAGAGCGGGGCCGACACCTCGAGCATGTTCATGATCTCCTCGGGGGCCGCGTTGTTCTCCCCGTCGGTCAAGGCCGACCTGCTCGGATTGCGTCCGGACCTGATGATCATGGATGCGTTCGGCTCGTCCGAGAGCGGTTTCGGCGGCCTGGGGGTCGTCACCAAGGCCGATCTCGACGACGGCTCCCTGTTCACCGACCACGGCCCGCGCATCCCGCGGGGCACCACTCTGCAACTGGTCGACGATTTCGACGAGCCGCTTCCCGACGATTCGACCGAGATCGGCTGGATCGTCAAGTCCGGCTACCAACCCACCGGCTATTACAAAGATCCGGCCAAGTCGGCCGAGACGTTTCGCGAGGTCGCCGGCACCATGCGGGTGTTCACCGGGGACCGTGGCCGCTATGACGGCCCGGCCACGATCATCATGCTCGGACGGGGCAGCCAGGTCATCAACTCCGGCGGCGAGAAGATCTTCGCCGAGGAGGTCGAGGCGGCGCTGAAGGCGGTGGACGGGATCGTGGACGCTGTGGTGCTGGGCATTCCCGACGAGCGCTTCGGACATCGTGTCGGCGCGGTGATCGAGTGGGCCGTCGGGCACGACGGTCGGTTCGACGAGGTCGAGGCGTCACTGCGCGGAAGCCTGGCCGGCTTCAAGGTCCCGGCGGCTCTGTGGGTCGTCGAGAAGGTCGAGCGGCATCCGAGTAGCAAGACGGACTACGGCTGGGCGCGCACGCTCGTCGCCGATCGCGCGCCCGACCACGATCGACGTACCGGTCGGGGGCGCGGCACGGATCAGAATCGCCGAACCGATCAGGACCGCCGGACCGATGTCGAGGGCGCGTCCGCATGACCCCGTCCGCCGACGGTTCGCGGCTGCGCCTCGACGGGCAGGTCTTCGCGATCACCGGCTCGTCCCGCGGCATCGGCGCCGCAGTGGCCGAAGATCTCGCGTCCCGCGGTGCGGACGTCGTCCTCAACGGCCGCGACAACGCCGCGCTGGAGCGGCAGGTCACGGAGTTGGCGGCCCGCTCGGACGGGCGGATCACGGGTGTCGCGGGATCCGCCCATCTGCCCGAGGTGGCGCGTGAACTCCTCGAGCGGGCCCGCGAGGGCGACTCGGTGGTGGCGGGACTGATCGCCTGCGCCGGGGTGGCCGAACCGCCGGGGTCCTCGATCCTCACCGTGGGGCACAGCGAATTCGCCGATCTCATGGACGCCCACCTGGGGACGGTCTTCGCGACCTGTCGCGAGTTCGCCCCACACTTCGTCGAGGCGGGGGCAGGGACGATCGTCACCACGTCCTCGTTCGCATGGAAGGGCGACTACGGGGGGACGGGGTATCCGGCCGGCAAGGGCGCGGTGACGTCGTTGACCATGGCGATCGCCGCGGAGTTGGCGGAGCACGGCGTCCGGGCCAACGTGGTGTGCCCCGGCGCGCGGACCAGGCTGTCCGAGGGCGACGACTACGAGGGGAAGATCCGCGAGCTGGGGCGTAGGGGGATGCTCGACGAGCTCAGCGTCGCCGGTGCACTCGACCCCGCCGGGCCCCGGTACGTGGCGCCCCTCTACACCTATCTGGCCTCGGGATTGTCCGCTGGGATCACCGGAGGGGTGTTCGCCGGCTCGGGCGGCTTCCTCGGCAGGTTTCCCACGCCCGAGGCACAGATCCTGGCCTATCGGGACTTCCACGACAGCCCGCCCTGGACTCCCGAGGAGATCGACGTCCACCTCCGCCGCTGACGAGCACCCGCTCCCGTGCCCGCCTCTCGTGCCCGCCGCCCCGGCATCCGCGCGCGCGGATGACCGCGCGGGGCCCGTCCTCCGCATCCCACGACGGGCGCGGCCCCACGCAACCCAGCCAGCCGTCACCCCGGTCAGCGTTTCCCCAGGTGGATACCCGGGAGAACGTACCGGAGTGACGGGGAGGGTGTCAGCGGAGGGCGTCCTCGCGGAACTCGCCTGGGAAGTCGACGGACGGGCCGTTGTCGACCTCGCCCCTGCGCAGCTCCACGCGCCGGATCTTGCCCGAGATGGTCTTGGGCAGATCCGTGAACTGCAGGCGGCGGATCCGCTTGTAGCCCGCCAGATGGGTACGCGAGTACTCGAAGATCTCGCGGGCCGTGTTCTCGTCCGGCGCCCAGTCTCCGGCGAGGACGACGAACGCCTTGGGCACGCTCAGCCGGACCGGATCTGGAGAGGGGACCACCGCCGCCTCCGCGACCGCCGGGTGCTCGAGCAGTACCGATTCCAGCTCGAACGGGGAGATCCGGTAATCCGACGACTTGAACACGTCGTCGGTGCGGCCGACATAGGTGATGTACCCGTCCGAGTCCCGCGAGCCCACGTCACCGGTGTGGTAGAAACCGTCGGCGTACGCGGCCTCGGTGCGCTCGGGGTCGCCGTGGTAGCCGACCATCAAGCCCAGCGGGCGGGGATCCATACGCAGGCAGATCTCGCCCTCGGCACCGTCCTCGGTGACCTCCCGGCCGGTCGCGGGATCGACGAGCGCCACGTCGAAACCCGGGCAGGGGCGGCCCATCGAGCCGTCCTTGATCGGCTGGCCCGGGGTGTTGGCGATCTGCACGGTCGTCTCGGTCTGACCGAAGCCGTCGCGGATCGTCACGCCCCACGCGTCGCGGACCCGGCCGATCACCTCCGGGTTGAGGGGCTCGCCGGCTCCGACGGCCAGGCGCGGCGGGTTCTGCAGCTGCGCCAGGTCGGCCTGGATGAGCATGCGCCACACGGTGGGCGGGCAGCACAGGCTGGTCACTCCGCAGCGGTCCATCTCGCGCATCATCGCCGTGGCGTCGAAGCGGGAGTAGTTGTAGAGGAAGACGCACGAGCCCGCGATCCACGGAGCGAACACGTTGGACCAGGCGTGCTTGGCCCAGCCGGGCGAGGAGACGTTGAGGTGGACATCTCCCGGCTGCAGACCGATCCAGTACATGGTCGACAGGTGGCCGGCCGGGTACGAGGCGTGCGTGTGCTCGACAAGCTTGGGCTTACTGGTGGTGCCCGAGGTGAAGTAGAGCAGCAGCGTGTCGTCCGCGCGGGTGGTGTGACTCGGCTGGAAGTCCGGGGAGGCGTCCAGCGCGGCCGCGATGTCGGTCCAGCCTTCAGCGGCTCCGCCGACGGAGATGCACTGGTAGTCGCCGGAGATCGACGCGAATCGCTCGGCGAGTTCGGCGCGGGCGATGACGTGCTTGATGCCGCCACGCGCAATGCGGTCCCGCAGGTCGCCCTCCGCGAGGAGCGTCGTGGCCGGGATGACGACCGCGCCGAGCTTGATCACGGCGAGCATCACGTCCCACAGCTCCACCTGGTTGGCGAGCATGAGCAGGATCCGGTCGCCCGGCTCGACGCCGCGGTCGCGGAGCCAGTTGGCGGTGCGGTCGGACCGGATCCGCATCTCGTCGAACGAGTACTTGGCCTCGGTCGGTGCGCCGCCGTCGTGCTCCTCGACGATCCACAGCGCCGGGTCGTCGTTCCCTTCGGCCTGGACATCGAACCAGTTCAGCGCCCAGTTCCACTCGTCGAGCTCCGGCCAGACGAATCCCGCCCGGGCGGCGTCGTAGTTCTCGGCGTTCGCCTGGAGGAAGTCGCGGGCGGCGCGGAACTGTTCGGTGGCCTCGGTGGAGAGCGGCGGCATGGATGCTCCTGTCGATGAATCGTAAAGTGAGTCAGCTCACAGTAGGGCGGGGCGTGGGTCCGCGGTACACCCGAAAGGGGAGGGGTGCGGGCAATCCGGGCCCCGACCCTGGATTACTAGGAGGTGCAAGTATATGGTGATGGTCATCACGGGAACGGGCGCGGCCACCAGAGGTCGCCACCCACACGTCAGGAAGGACGTCCATGTCGGATCTCAGGCAGGTCGAGCACTACATCAACGGAAAGCGCGTCGCCTCGACCGGCGGTCGCAGCCAGGAGGTGCTCAACCCGAGCACCGGTGAGGCACAGGCGGTCGTGCCGCTGGCGACCACCGCCGAGGTCGACGACGTGATCGCCAAGGCCGCGGTCGCCCAGAAGGAGTGGGCGGCCATGAACCCGCAGAAGCGCGCCCGCGTGCTCATGCGTTTCGTGGCGCTGGTCAACGAGAACATGGACGAGCTCGCCGAACTGCTCGCGATCGAGCACGGCAAGACCACCCCGGACGCCCGTGGCGACGTCCAGCGCGGCCTCGAGGTCATCGAGTTCTCCATCGGCATCCCGCACCTGCTCAAGGGCGAGTACACCGAGAACGCCGGCACGGGCGTCGACGTCTACTCGATGCGCCAGCCGCTCGGCGTGGTCGCCGGCATCACCCCGTTCAACTTCCCCGCCATGATCCCGCTGTGGAAGGCCGGCCCGGCGCTGGCGTGCGGTAACGCGTTCGTGCTCAAGCCCTCCGAGCGCGACCCGTCCGTGCCGGTGCGCCTGGCCGAGCTGTTCACCGAAGCCGGTCTGCCGGACGGCGTGTTCCAGGTCGTGCACGGTGACAAGGAGGCCGTCGACGCCATTCTGAACAACGACACGATCAAGGCCGTCGGCTTCGTCGGCTCCACCCCGATCGCGCAGTACATCTACGAGAACGCGGCCCGCACCGGCAAGCGCGCGCAGTGCTTCGGTGGCGCCAAGAACCACGCGATCATCATGCCGGACGCGGACTTCGACCAGGTCGCGGACGCCCTGGTCGGTGCCGGTTTCGGCTCGGCCGGTGAGCGCTGCATGGCCATCTCGGTTGCCGTCCCGGTCGGCGAGGGCACCGCTGAGAAGCTGCTCGAGAAGCTGCTGCCCAAGGTCAAGGAGCTCAAGGTCGGCCACAGCCACGACCCGCAGTCGGACTACGGCCCGCTGGTCACGCCCGAGTCCAAGGCCCGGGTGCTCGACTACATCGACCAGGGGGAGAAGGCCGGGGCGAAGATCCTCGTCGACGGCCGCGGCGTCGGTGCGTACACCGGCGAGTTCAACGGTGAGGACATCTCGGGTGGTTACTACGTCGGCCCCACGCTGATGGACAACGTCACCACCGACATGAGCGTCTACACCGACGAGATCTTCGGGCCCGTCCTCACGATCGTCCACGCCGAGAGCTTCGAGGACGCCCTGCGTCTGCCGAACGAGCACGAGTACGGGAACGGCGTGGCCATCTTCACCCGCGACGGCGATGCCGCCCGCGAGTTCGTCTCCCGCGTCGAGGTCGGCATGGTCGGCGTCAACGTGCCGATCCCGGTCCCGATCGCCTACCACACGTTCGGCGGCTGGAAGAAGTCCGGATTCGGCGACCTCAACCAGCACGGCCCGGAGTCGATCAAGTTCTACTCCAAGGTCAAGACGGTCACGCAGCGCTGGCCCTCGGGCATCAAGGACGGTGCCGAGTTCGTCATCCCGACGATGGACTGACGTCGGTCACCGTAGGAGAGGAACACTGATGTTCACCCTTGATGACGACGACAAGGTCATCGTCGACGCGGCCCGTGACTTCTCCGAGAAGCGGATCGCGCCCCGGGCACAGGAGTGGGATGCGACCCACCATTTCCCCAAGGACGTCCTCCGCGAGGCGGCCGGGATGGGCATGGGCGCGATCTATGTCTCCGAGGACGTCGGGGGCAGCGGGATGCGTCGTCTGGACGGCGTGCGCATCTTCGAGCAGCTCGCCCGCGGCTGCCCGTCGGTGGCGGCCTACCTGTCGATCCACAACATGTGCGCGTGGATGATCGACGAGTTCGGCACCGACGAGCAGCGGCGGCAGTGGATCCCGAAGCTGGCCTCGATGGAGTTCTTCGCGAGCTACTGCCTCACGGAGCCGGGCGCGGGTTCGGATGCGGCGGCGCTGCGGACCAGGGCGGTCCGGGAGGGCGACGGCCCGGACGCCGAGTACGTGCTCACCGGCACAAAGCAGTTCATCTCCGGCGGTGGCCAGTCGGACGTGTACGTCGTGATGGCCCGCACCGGTGACCCGGGTGCCAAGGGCATCTCGACGTTCATCGTCCCGGCCGATTCCGAGGGGCTGAGCTTCGGCCCGGACGAGCAGAAGATGGGCTGGAACGCGCAGCCCACCGCTCAGGTGATCATGGAGGGCGTCCGCGTGCCGGCCGCCAACCTCATCGGCGGCGCGGACACCGGTGGCGAGGGCCTCGGCTTCACCATCGCCATGCGGGGACTCAACGGCGGCCGCATCAACATCGCGGCGTGTTCGCTGGGCGGCGCCCAGCAGGCGTACGCGCAGGCGGTCGCCCATCTGCGCGATCGCGAGGCGTTCGGTGGTGCGCTCATCGACGAGCCGACCATCCGGTTCACCCTGGCCGAGATGGCCACCGAGCTGGAGGCCAGTCGCCTCATGTTGTGGCGCGCCGCCGCGGCCCTGGACGCCAAGGAGCCGGACCACGTCGAACTGTGCGCGATGGCCAAGCTGTTCGTGACCGATCGGTGCTTCGAGATCGCCGACCGGGCGCTGCAGCTGTTCGGCGGCTACGGGTACCTGGCCGAGTACGGAATCGAGAAGATCGTGCGAGATCTCCGGGTGCACCGCATCCTGGAGGGGACGAATGAGATCATGCGTGTCGTCGTCGGCCGGGCCGTCGCCGCACGTGGACTGGGAGCGTAGGACATGAACAACGGTTCGCAGACTGTGGCGTTCCTCGGCCTCGGCAACATGGGTGGGCCCATGGCGGCCAATCTTGTCGGGGCGGGCCACGAGGTCCGCGGCTTCGACCCGGTCGAGGCCGCCCAGAACGCCGCGCGGGACACGGGTGTGACCGTGTGCGCCTCGCCGGCCGAGGCCGTCGAGGGGGCGTCGGTGGTCATCACGATGCTGCCCAACGGTGCGTTGGTCACCTCGACCTACGAGGAGGTACTGCCCAAGGCCGGGAAGGGGACGTTGTTCATCGACTCCTCGACGATCTCGGTCGACGACGCTCGTGCGGTGCATTCCACGGCCGTCGCCGCCGGCATGCTGCAGGTGGACGCCCCGGTCTCCGGCGGTGTCAAGGGTGCCACCGCGGGGACCCTGGCATTCATGGTCGGAGGCGAGGACGAGGCCTTCGCCGCGGCGCAGCCGGTTCTCGAGCCCATGGCCGGAAAGGTCATCCACTGCGGTGCCGCCGGTGCCGGTCAGGCGGCGAAGGTCTGTAACAATATGGTTCTGGCGGTCCACCAGATCGCGATCGGTGAGGCGTTCGTCCTCGCCGAGCGGCTCGGGCTGGAGCACCGGGCGCTGTTCGACGTCGTCACCGGGGCCACCGGCAACAGCTGGGCGCTGCACACCAACTGCCCGGTTCCCGGACCGGTGCCCACCTCTCCGGCCAACAACGACTTCACACCCGGGTTCGCCACGGCCCTGATGAACAAGGACCTGGGGCTCGCTCTCGCGGCCCTGGAGAGCACGGGAACGGTCGCTCCGCTCGGCGCGGCGGCGGCAGCCCTGTACGACGAGTTCGCGCAGGACAACGGCAGCAAGGACTTCAGTGCCATCATCACCAGCATCCGCGAGTCCGCGGGGAGCTGACCACCTGTAACTCTCGGGAGAGCAGACCATGTCCACCCACCGCCCCAAGGACTCGGACGCCGTGCTCGGCGCCCTTCGGAGAGTCCGGCAGGAATCCGGGTTGCCGATGGTGTTCGCTGGCGAGGCCGACGGCGAGACCGCGCAGCTGACCCGGTTCATCGGCGCCCGCACCAGTTCGATGCAGGGCCTGGCCGTGGCCAAGGGGCGTGGGCTCGGCGGTCACGTCATGGCCTCCGGTCGTCCCGCGACCGTGCGGGACTACGAGGACTGCTCCAGTATCACCCGCGACTACGCGGCCGCGGTGGAGCTCGAGGGGCTCCGGGCGATCATCTCGGTGCCGGTCATGGTCTCCGGGGTGGCGCGGACGATCCTGTACGGCTCGGCGCGAGTGGCAACCCAGCTGGGGGATCAGGTCGCGCGGACGTTCACCTCGGTGGCCGCGGAGCTGTCGTCCGAGTTCCAGATCCGTGACGAGGTGGACCGTCGGCTCCGGATGGCCGATCTGGCCGCCGCCGAGCAGGGCGCCGGATTGGAGGCGACCGACCGCGAGCAGATCAGGATGCTGCACGGCGAACTCCGGGCGATCGCCGCGGAACTGGGCGACGCCGCGCTGCGGAATCGGCTGCTCGCGGCCGGTTCCGCGCTCGCGGGGGTCGGCAGGGCCCCGGACGCGGCGGATACCCCGGTCCAGGACAAGCCGGTTCTCTCGCCGCGGGAGATCGACGTGCTCGCCCAGGTCGCATTGGGATGCTCCAATGCCGAGGTGGGCGCGCGGCTGTCGCTGTCTCCCGAGACGATCAAGGCGTACCTGCGCAACATCGGCACCAAGCTGGGCACGCGGTCACGGATGGAGTCCGTCGCCCGCGCGCGGTTGCTCGGCGTTCTGCCCTGATCTGCCCCTGCCTGCGCTGACCTGTCCCGGTCTGTGCCGCCGGGACCCGGTGGGCCGGTACGTACCCGCAACCGCGTCCGGAGGCAGCTGGCCGGATCCGTTGGTCAGGTGGTGGCGGTCGCGCGGTAGCGCAGCCGAACACCGGTGGCGGGGCGGGTCAACATCCGGGTCCACGGGAACGTCAGGTCGTCGGCGTCGTCGCTGATCTCGACGCCGGGGCGGCACAGCGCGGCGACGGTCGCGGACAGGGCGGTGACGGCGATCTTCTCGCCGGGACAGCGGTGCCCGCTGCGCACCCCGGCGCCCCCCCTGGGGGATGAACGCCGCGAGTTCCTCGGCGTCGGCCACGTCGAGGAAGCGCTCCGGATCGAATGTCCCGGCGTCGTCCCAGTGATTCGGGTCCGTGTTGGTGCCGAGAATATCCAGGAACACGCGTTGGCCGCGGTGGACGGGACAGCCGCCGATCTCGGTGTCGACCGCGGCGAGGGCGGGCAGCATCGGGACGAACGGGTACACCCGCCGGACCTCCTGGGCGAACGCGACCGCCTCCGGGATGTCGGTGAGGCGCCCGGCGGCGGTCGTCGCCTCGCGGATCCGCCGCGCCCAGTCGGGGTGGTCGACCAACGCCACGGCGGCGAAGGCCGCGAAGCGTGCGACGGCCACGGTGGGCCGGGTGAGATTCTGGAGTTCGACGGCCGCGGTGTGGTCCGACACGAGAGCACCGTTCTCATCGCGCAGGTCCGCGATCGCCGTCAGCACCGAGTCCGCCGCGACGCGTGTGTGGCCGTCGCGGGCACCGTCGCGGGCGCCGCGGATCAGGCCGGTGGCCCAACGGTCCAGCCTCGCCCGTTCGACCCACGCCAGGGGATTGGTGGCCGGGCGGCCGAACGTGTCGAGGAGCCTGCTCATCTGATGCGCCCTGCGGTCGGCTTCCGCGGTGGACACCGGCACACCCGCCCACCGGAACGCGGCGCGGCCGAAGGCGACGGTGGTCGCGTCGTACACCGATCCCGACCGCTGCCGGGAGAGCGTCGTGAGCATCTCCTCCAGTTCCTCCGAGACGCAGGTGGCGAACGCCGCGACCCGGGAGTCGTCGTACGCGAGGTCCGCGAGCGCGTTCTTCCGCGCGCGGTGCGCGTCGCCGCGCTGCAGATGATGTGGCCCAGATCACCCGACATCCACTTTCGGGTGTACCGGGTGTGGCTCGCCTCACATAGTTTCTTCTCAGTCGACGTGAACACGTCGGAGAAATCTGTCAGCGCCGCAGGTTCACAGCCCGGCGACACTGAGAAGACTGGAGTTGTCTTGACAGCCACGAATTCGCCCACGGGGGGCGCGACGCCACAGGCGGCGGCCGGCGTCCCGGGTAAGAAGACCTCGCTCGCGCGCGTCGCCGCAGCCTCCTCGATCGGTACGACGATCGAGTGGTACGACTTCTTCATCTACGGCACGGCCGCCGCGCTGGTCTTCCCCACGCTGTTCTTCCCCGAGCAGAGTGCGGCCTCGGCCACGCTGTCGTCGTTCGCCACCTTCGCCGTGGCCTTCTTCGCTCGGCCCGTCGGCGCCGCGGTATTCGGCCACTTCGGCGACCGCATCGGTCGTAAGCGCACGCTGGTGTGGACGCTGATGATCATGGGCGTGGCGACCGTGTTCATCGGTCTGCTCCCCGGCTACGAGACCGGCGCGTTCGGCGCCTTCGAGAACGGCATCGGTATCGTGGCGCCCACGCTGCTCGTGCTGTGCCGCTTCTTCCAGGGCTTCGCCGTCGGCGGCGAATGGGCGGGCGCCACCCTGCTCACGGCCGAGTATGCACCGGAGGGCAAGCGCGGACTGATGGCCATGTGGCCACAGCTCGGTGTGGCCTTCGCGTTCTTCCTGTCGTCGGGCACCTTCCTCATCTTCGCGCTCGTCGCCGGAAACAACGCGGGTCCGGACAGTGCGTTCATGCAGTACGGCTGGCGCATCCCGTTCCTGCTGTCCGCGGTCCTCGTCCTCATCGGCCTCTGGATCCGCGTCTCGGTCGAGGAGACCCCCGTCTTCAAGCAGGACCGCGAGCTCGCCTCCAAGGACACCGCACTCGCGACCCTGCCCTTCGCCGACGCGATCCGCTTCCAGTGGAAGGAGATCCTCATCGCCGGCGGCGCGCTGACCTCGCTGTTCTCGCTGTTCTACATGGGGACCTCGTTCCTCACGAACTACGCCACCGCCACGCTCGGCCACTCCCGCCCGTTCGTCCTCGGCATGGGCATGGTCGCCGCCCTGGTCTTCGGTCTCGCCATCGCCCTGTCCGCGATGTACTCCGACCGGATCGGCCGCAAGAAGGTCATCGGCACCTCCGTCGGGCTGGCCATCGTCTGGTCGCTCGTCGTGTTCCCCATCCTCGACACCGGATCGACCGGCGCCTTCGCCGTGGGCCTGCTCGTCACCCTGATCATCTTCGGTATCGCCTACGGCCCGGCCGGCGCGCTGCTGCCCGAGCTGTTCCAGGCCCGCTACCGCTACACCGGTGCCGGCCTCGGCTACAACCTCGCCGGAATCCTCGGTGGCGCACTGCCGCCGCTGGCCGCCGCCGCGATGGTCGCCGCGGGCAACACCCTCGGAGTCGGCATCATGCTCTCGCTGTTGTCGGCCATGTCGATGATGTGCGTGCTCGCCATGACCGAGTCGAGCAAGAACAAGGTGACCGGTGAGCTCGCCGAGAACGACGCGGTGCTCGCCACCGAGGTCCCCTGACCCGGTGACCTGACGGCCCCGACGGGCCGCACCCCACCAGCAGCCGCGCCCGGCCCCACCCGAGAGGGGGCCGGGCGCGGTGTCGTTCGTGCCCGGTGAGGACGGCGCGAGTCGTCAGAAGTCGCCGGCGGTGCGGCGCAGCGAGCCGATCGCCTCGATGAGCGCGATCTGATCGGCCTCGTCCATGCCGGGATCGGCGAACACCCCGGCGTTGAGGGCGGCCGTCGCCTGGGCCACGACCTCGCGGCCCGCATCGGTGATCTCGACAAGCGTCGTACGGCCGTCGGTGGGGTGCGGTCGGCGTTCGACCAGGCCGGCGTCGAGGAGCCGCTTCATCGCGCTGGTGACGCTCGTGACGTGGACCTGCAGACGTTCCGAGGCCTTGGTGATGGGCAGGGCGCCCGAGCGGGAGAACGCGAGCAGTCGCAGCAGCTCATAGCGGGGAAACGACAGGTTCCAGGGCCGCAGGGTCTCCTCGACCCGGGCCAGGAGGATCTGGTGCGCCCGCATCACCGATGTCACCACGGTCATCCCCTGCGCGGCGTCGAGCCAGCCCTCGCGCTCCCAGTTGGCGCGGGCCTGGTCGATGCGATCGGGGATCGGTGCGGTCCTGGGGGACAAGGCTCACTCCTGGGGCCACGACGGTCGGCGGATTCCGTCGATTCTATCGGTCCCGTGCCACCGGCAACGTCAGACATGACGAGCGCGCCTGACACACCGGTTCGGGGGGAGGTCGCCTGTCTCACCATGAGGAGCAGGGCACCGCCCGGCGATAGGCTCCGCGCATGACCAACACCGTCCAGCAGGGTGCCGCCACCATCACCACCCGTGTCCGACACCCGCATTTCCAGGGGCTGGTGACCGACGCCGCCACGGCGGTGGCCCGGATCCAGGACGGGGACACGGTCGCGATCAGTGGATTCGCCAGTGCGGGTACGCCCAAGGCGTTCGCGCCGGCGCTGGCCGAGCGGATCCGTCGGGTGCGCGCCGGGGGCGGGCAGCTGAGCGTCAATCTTCTCACGGGCGCATCCGTGGCCGGCGAGGCCGAGGCGACCCTCGCCGAGGTGGACGGCGTGGCCCTGCGGATGCCGTACCAGAGCGAGCCCACCGCCCGCGGCAAGATCAACGACGGTCGGATGGACTACGTGGACATCCATCTGTCGCACGTGGCCCAGCAGGTGTGGGAGGGCTACTACGGGGACGTGGATGTCGCTGTGGTGGAGGTCGCCGCCATCACCGAGGACGGCAAACTGGTCCCGTCGATGTCGGTGGGTAACAACAAGACCTGGCTCGAGGTCGCGGACAAGGTGATCCTCGAGGTGAACTCGTGGGTCCCGCTCGACGTGGAGGGCATGCACGACGTCTACTACGGCACGGCGCTTCCTCCGGCGCGCAAGCCGATCATGTTGACCCGGCCGGCCGACCGCATCGGCCAGCAGTACCTCGAGGTCGACCCGGCCAAGGTCGTCGCCGTGGTGCCCACCGATGAGCAGGACTCGGAGACCACCGTCGCCGCGCCCGACGCCATCAGCCAGGCCATCGCCGGGCACGTGGTGGAGTTCTTCCGTCACGAGGTGGAACGCGGCCGCCTGCCCGCCGCCGGCCTGCTGCCCCTGCAGGCCGGGATCGGCAACGTCGCCAACGCGGTGCTCGGCGGCCTCGCGGAGGGCCCCTTCACGGGCCTGACCTGCTACTCGGAGGTCATCCAGGACTCGATGCTGGACCTGATCCGCCAGGGCACGGTCGCGCACGCCTCGGCCACGTCGCTGGCACTGTCCCGGGCCGGCCTGGCCGAGCTGGTGGACAACATCGATCTGTACCGCGAGCACGTCACGCTGCGCCCGCAGGAGATCAGTAACCACCCGGAGATCGTGCGCCGTCTCGGGATCATCGGCATGAACGGCATGCTCGAGGCCGACATCTACGGCAACGTCAACTCCACCCATGTCGGTGGCACCCGCATCATGAACGGGATCGGCGGCTCGGGCGACTTCACCCGGAACGGTTACGTATCCATGTTCCTGTCGCCGTCGACCGCCAAGAACGGCACGGTCTCGGCGATCGTGCCGATGGTGCCGCACGTCGACCACACCGAGCACGACGTGCAGGTCATCGTCACCGAGCACGGCCTGGCGGACCTGCGCGGCCTGAGCCCCCGCAAGCGCGCGCCGCTGATCGTGGACCGCTGCGCCGATCCGGCGTTCCGTCCGATGCTGCACGATTACCTGGATCGGGCGACCGCGCGGCCGGGCGCGGGCAACACCCCGCATATCCTCGAAGAGGCCCTGTCATTCCACACCCGCCTCGCCGCGACGGGAAGCATGCTGGAGTAGGTCGAAGAACACCACCCGAGTGACCCGGAGGATCGATGACGACCAGCACGCGCCCCCTGCGGATCGGCAACGTCTCCGCCGCGCGGACCGACCGGGACACCGCGACCGCCGAGTTCCTCGCGGCCTCGAGGTTGGATGTCGTGGCGCTGGACATGCTGTCCGACGAGGCGATGCTGGATCTCGCCGCACAGCGCGCCGCGGGCGGGTCCGGGTATGAGCGCGCCGCGGTGGTGCAGCTGCGCGAATGCCTCGATCTGCTCGGCGTCGGTGGTGCGGGCGGACGTGGCGACGGGGCGGGTGACGACGACAAGGCGTCGGGCGTAAGGGTCGTCACCAACGCCGGAGCTCTCGACCCGGAGGGGCTCGCCCACGAGCTGCGGGCGCTGGCCCGGGAGGCCGGGGTGGACCTCCCGGTGGCCTCCGTTGATTCCGGCGACGTCACCGACCGGGCGCCCGAACTCGGTCTCGGTGTGGTCGACGTGGCGACCGTGCGGCACGGTGCGTTCGGGATCGCCCAGGCTCTGGCCGAGGGTGCCGTCGTCGTCGTCACCGGCCGCGTCAGTCGCGAGGCGCTCGTCACCGGCGCCGCCGCGGCGCACCACGGGTGGACCTCGTCGGCCCTGGACGCGCTGGCCGGGTCGGTCGCGGTGGGCCACGTCCTGTCCGGCGGGCCGGGCGCGACCGGCGTCGTGGACTCCTCCACGGACGTCACCCGGACCACCGACCCCGTGACCGGCGGTTACCCGATCGCGGAGATCGCCGATGACGGATCGGCGGTCATCACCCGACATCCGTCCGCGTTCGGCTCGGTCACCGTCGGCACGGTCACCGACCAGCTCCTCGACGGCGTCGCCGGCGCCCGCTACGCCGCGCCGGACGTGGTGCTGCGGCTCGACTCGGTGCGCCTGGCGCAGGAGGGCACGGATCGGGTGCGGCTCAGCGGCGCGCGCGGCGAGCCCGCGCCGCCGGTCGTCGCCCTGGTTGCCATGACCCGGGGCGGGCAGCGGCCCACGCGCGTCGCCCGCCCGCTCCCGCAGGAGGAGTCGGGGCACGTCGTGGTGTTGGCGGACGGGCGTCGCGTGCCCGTCCCGGTGCCGATGGAGACGGCGCCGATCGGGCCCGGCGAACTGCCGACTCCGTGGACTCCGAGCGCGGTGCCGGGCGGGGAGCAGGTGTCGACGGTTCTCGGGTCGGTCGCCAGCGTGCGGCGCGGGGTCGTGGGGCGTGGGGTCAACATCGCGGTGTGGACGTGGGACGACTCGGCATTCGCGTGGCTCGCCGACGAGTTCACGGTCGAGCGGCTGCGCGAGCTGGTCCCCGGCCTGGAGGGGATGGACGTGCGGCGCTACCCGCTGCCCAACCTGCGCGCGGTCAACCTGGTCGCGCGCCCGCCACGTGGCGAGGTGCTGACCCCGGGACTCGGCGCGGATCTCGCCGCCGCCCGGATCGAGGTTCCGGGCGAACTGCTCGAGTACGGTCCGTAGCCCGGGCCGGGGCCAGCGGCGGCTGCAGGTTAGAGCGGCCCGGGCAGGTCAGCTCATCGACCGCAGCTCGACCTTGCGGATCTTGCCGGTCGCGGTGCGGGGGATCGCGTCGGTCACCACGACGCCGCGGGGCCGCTGCGAGCTGGTGAGATGTTCGGCGCCGAACCGCAGGATCGAGTCGATTAGGTCGGCTTCCGGCGGCGCGTCGACGGCGGGGACCACCACCACGACCACCTGCTCGCCCCACGTGGGGTCGGGCCGGCCGATGCAGGCGACCTCGGCGACGTGCGGGTGGTCGAGGAGAACTCGTTCGACGTGCAGGGAACTCACGTTCTCGCCGCCGGACTTGACGATGTCCTTGACCCTGTCGGAGAACCACACCACGCCCTCGGCGTCGATGCGGCCGAGGTCGCCGGAGTGCATGCGTCCGCCCGCGAAGGCCTCGGCGTTGGCGTCCGGGTTGTTCCAGTAGCCCTCCATGACGGTCGGGCCGCGGTAGACGATTTCGCCGTCCTGCCCGGTCGGCATGAGCTCGGCTCCGCCGGGTTCGGAGATGCGGTTCTCGGCGAACGGGGTGGGGTAGCCCCACGAGTCGGCCTTGTCGGCGTTGAGTTCGGGCCACTGCATCACGGTCGCGGGCGTGCATTCGCTCATGCCGGATCCGAGCACGATCGTCGCGTCGGGCAGCGCCGCGGAGAGCCTCGTGCGCATCGCCTCCGACATCGGCGCCATCGCGTAGAGGAGCATCTGGATGGAGCTCAGGTCGAGCCCGCGGTCCGTCCCGTCGGCCAGAGCCTCGAGCATGAGCGGCAGCCCGACGAGGTGGGTGGCACGGACCCGGGCGACGGTGTCGGCGTAGCCGACCGGGTCGAAGCCCGGAAGGAGGTGGATCGTCGCACCCATGGTGACCGACGGGATGAGTACCCCGTTGAGACCGGCGGTGTGGAAGAGGGGGAGTGGGCACACCGTGACCGATCCCCGGGCGCCCCAGGCCATGCCGAAGATCGCGCTGTTACCGAGCGCGGCGACGGTGACGGCCAGGTGGGAGGTGAGCACGCCCTTGGGGCGGGAGGTGGTCCCGGAGGAGTAGAGGCACTGGACGATCTGGCGGTCGGCGATCACGGTGTCGGGATTGGTGTCGTCGCCGGCGAGAAGGTCGTCGAAGGACAGCACCGTGGGTCCGTCCGGTGCGGGCGTGAGGCCGTCGGGCAGGCCCCCGATGACGACGACGAAGCGGATCGCCGGGATCGCCCCGACCGCACCGAGTGCGAGCTCCGCGAGCGCGCCGTGGACGACCAGGATGCGCGTGCCGGAGTCGGTCAGGGCGTGCGCGATGTTCTCGAGGCCGGAGAGCAGGTTGACCGGCAACGCGACCATCCCCGCCTTGGCGCTGCCGAAGTAGGTGGCCACGAACTCGCGGCAGTTCGTGGACAGCAGAGCCACCGGCTCCTCGGGTTCGAGGCCCAGGCCGGCGAGCCCGTGAGCCACGCGATTGGACACCGATTCGAGTTCGGCGAAGGTCCACGATCCGGTGTCGTCCGTGACGGCGGTCCGGTCGGCGAAGGTGGCCGCGGCTCGGGTCGGGATGTCGCCGACCGAGCAGCGGCGCGCCAGGGCGTGGTCATGGGGGTCGATGCCGGTGGGGTCTAGTCGCACGGGGGGTCTCCGGTGTTCTGAGCGGGGATGGGGCGAGGGTGAAGGCGGGGCCGACGGCGGACGGCAGTCGTGTGACCGGGGTCACTGTGTCCACAGTGTCAGGATGGTCGAAAATTAGCAAGCAATCATGCTTGCTTTATTTGCGGCGGTTTGGGATCGTGATGCCCATGACCACCCCCCAGACCCCGGAGACCGAGGACCCACACGCGGCCCTCGCCGCGCTCAACGCCAGGTTGGACGAGATCGTCGAGGCCGCCGGCACCGACCACTGGAACGCCGCGACCCCGGCCGAGGGCTGGGACGTCGCCATGCAGATCGCTCACCTGGCCTGGACGGACGAGGTCTCGGTATCCGCTATCCGTGACGCCGACGCATTCCAGACGATCGTGGACAAGGCCATGGCCGACCCGGCAGGGTTCGTCGACGCCGGAGCCGAGGAGATCGCGTCGACCGGTCGCGACGAGGTCCTGGCACGGTGGCGCCTGGCCCGCGGGGAACTGGCGGACGAGCTCAAGGCCGCCGATCCCGGCGAGAAGGTCCCCTGGTTCGGGCCGCCGATGCGGCCGAAATCCATGACCACGGCCCGGATCATGGAGACATGGGCGCATGGCGTCGACGTCGCCGACGCGATCGCGGTCCCGGTCACCGACGACCCCGCTTTCCTCGCGGCGATGCCCCACGTGGCCCGGCTCGGCTTCAGGACCCGCGGCTTTTCCTATGCGATGAACGGCCTCGAGGCGCCCGCGAGCGAGATCCACGTCGCCCTCACGCAGGCGGACGGCACGGTGGTCGAGTTCGGCCCTGCCGATGCCGATCAGCGCGTGAGCGGGCCCCTGCTCGACTTCTGCCTCCTCGTCACCCAGCGCGTCCACCGCGAGGACACGGCCCTGGAGGCCGTGGGGGAGGATGCCGAGGGCTGGCTGCGGATCGCCCAGGCCTTCGCCGGCCTGCCCGGCGGGGGCCGCGAGAAGGGGGCGCGGGCATGAGCGTCGACCCCACCCCCGCGCAGCGAGTCGGCACTGAACCCACGGCGCCTCCGCTCCGCGTCGGCAACATGTCCGGCTTCTACGGCGACCGCATCTCGGCCATGCGCGAGATGCTCGAAGGCGGCCAGCTCGACGTCCTCACCGGCGACTACCTCGCCGAGTTGACCATGCTCATCCTCGGCCGCGACCGGATGAAGAGCGCCGAGCTGGGCTACGCCAAGACCTTCCTCCGCCAGCTCGAGGACTGCCTCGCGCTCGCTCTGGAGAAGAAGGTCAAGATCGTCGCCAACGCCGGCGGTCTCAACCCGGCGGGGCTGGCAGCGGCGATCCGCGAGCTCGGCGAGCGTCTCGGCCTGCAGCCGGAGGTCGCGTACGTCCACGGCGACGACCTCATCGACCGCGTCGGCGAGCTCGACCTCCCGGCCGACGCCGGCTTCCCGGTGACCGCCAACGCCTACCTTGGGGCGTTCGGCATCGCCCGGTGCCTGGATGCCGGCGCCGACGTCGTCGTCACCGGGCGCGTCACCGACGCCTCCGTCATCGTCGGCCCCGCGATCAGCCACTTCGGGTGGACCAGGCAGGATCTCGACGCGCTGGCCGGTGCCACCGCCGCCGGCCACGTGATCGAGTGCGGTACCCAGGCCACCGGCGGCAACTACGCCTTCTTCAACCGCGGTGAGATCGCCGACCCCGTCTCCCCGGGATTCCCGATCGCCGAGATCGCGGCCGACGGTAGCTCCGTCATCACCAAGCACGCCGGGACCGGCGGCGCCGTCACCGTCGGCACCGTCACCTCCCAGCTGCTGTACGAGGTCACCGGCGCCCGCTACGGCGGCCCCGACGTCGTGACCCGACTCGATACCGCCCGCCTCGAGCAGGAGGGGCCGGACCGCGTCCGGATCTCCGGGGTCCGCGGCGAGACCGCGCCGCCGGACACCAAGGTGTCGGTGACCTGCCTCGGCGGCCACCGCAACGAGATCACCTTCCTGCTCACCGGCCTGGACATCGAGGACAAGGCCGCACTGGTGGAGTGCCAGTTCCGCGCTGGACTCCAGCGCGAGCCCGCGGACCTGCAGTTCCGCCTGCACCGGACCGACCACCCGGATGCCGACACACAGGCCGCGGCCACCGCTATGCTCACCATCGTCGGCTGGGACCCCGACAAGGACGTCGTGGGCCGGGCATTCACCGACGCGGCGGTCGCCATGACCCTGGCGAGCTACCCGGGGGCCACCCCGAGCGGCCCGCCCGGTCGCGGAGCGCCCTACGGCGTGTACATCCCCGCCTACCTCGACCAGAAGGCGGTTCCCCACATCGCCGTGCTCCCGGACGGCACCAGCGTCGACATCGACCCGCCCGACGAGACGGCGGAGATGGGCGACGGCCACGCCTCGGACGGACTCGACTCCGCCGGCCGTCCGCTGGCCCCGCAGGACCCGGCCGGCCCCTCGACGACCCGCCCACTGGGCGACGTCTTCGGCGCGCGGTCGGGAGACAAGGGCGGCACCGCCAACATCGGGCTGTGGGCCGGCGACGAGCGGTCCTACCGGTGGATGCTCGCCACGCTCACCGTCGACGAGGTCCGCCGCCTGCTACCGGAGGCGGCCGACCTGCCGATCGAGCGCTACGAGCTGCCGCGCCTGCATGCGGTGAACTTCGTAATCGACGGGCTACTCGGCAAGGGCGTCGCGCACGGCTACCGCTGGGACCCGCAGGCGAAGGGGCTGGGCGAATGGCTGCGCTCCCGCGTCGTGGACATGCCCGATTACGTCACCGCCCCCGTCGACTCCCCGGCGGCCGCCATGAAGGAGAACCAGTGACCGTTCCTCGCAGAACCGCCCCCGCCGTCCCGCCCCATGTGCCCGGAGACCCCTGGTACTCGGACGAGCGACTCGCGCTCCGCGAGACCGCGACCCGCTTCGCGGAGCGGGAGATCCTGCCCCATCTCGCCGAGTGGGAGGCGGCGGGCGCGATCCCGCGGGAGCTGCACCGCGCGGCCGGCGAGCTGGGCCTGCTCGGGGTCTCCTTCCCCGAGGAGGTGGGCGGTGGTGGCGGCGACGCGATCGACTCCCTCGTGGTGTGCGAGGCGCTCCACGAGGCGGGCGTCTCCGGTGGCGTGTTCGCCTCCCTGTTCACCTGCGGCATCGCGGTGCCGCACCTGGCCCAGTCCGGGCGGCCCGACCAGATCGAACGGTGGGTGACGCCCACGCTGGCCGGCGAGCTGATCGGCTCCCTGGCCATCACCGAGCCCGGCGGCGGCTCCGACGTCGGTCACCTCACCACCACCGCACGCCGGGAGGGTGACGACTATGTCGTCAACGGCGCCAAGACCTACATCACCTCCGCCACGCGCGCCGACTTCGTCGTCACCGCCGTCCGCACCGGAGGCGGGGAACTCGCGGGCGCCGCCGGGGTGAGCCTGCTGGTGATCCCGACGGACACCCCGGGATTCCACGTCTCGGAGCCGCTCGACAAGCTCGGCTGGCACGCCTCGGACACCGCCGAGCTCACGTTCACCGACTGCCGCGTGCCGGTGGCCAATCTCGTGGGCGCGGAGAACGACGGCTTCACCCAGATAGCGATCGGCTTCGTCAGTGAGCGCGCCGCCCTGGCCTGCCAGGGATACTCGCAGGCGCAGCGGTGCCTCGATCTGACCCTGGACTGGGTCCGCGAGCGGGAGACCTTCGGTCGACCGCTGCTGTCCCGGCAGGCCGTGCAGAACACGGTCACCGAGATGGCCCGCCGCATCGACCTCGCCCGCACCTACACCCACCACTGTGTGAACCTCGCGGTCTCGGGGCACGACGCCGTGGCCGAGGTCTGCTTCGCCAAGAACACCGCCGTCGAGTGCGCCGAATGGGTCGCCAACCAGGCGGTGCAGCTCTTCGGAGGACTCGGATTCATGTCCGAGTCCGAGGTGAGCCGCCAGTACCGCGATGTCCGACTCCTCGGCATCGGCGGAGGCACCACCGAAATCCTCACCACCCTCGCCGGACGACGTTTGGGGTACACCGCATGACAATCCTGCGTTCCACGATCGACACCACCACCGCCGAGTTCGGCGCGGCGCGACAGGCCATGGAGGCCAAGCTCGACCAGCTCGCCGCCGATCTCGAACCGGCACTGGCGGGCGGCGGCGAGCGCAAGGTCGCCCGCCACCGCGAGCGCGGCAAGTTCACCGCGCGCGAACGGATCGACATGATCCTGGACCGCGAGTCGCCGTTCCTCGAACTGTGCGCGCTCGCCGCCTGGGGCTCGGACTTCCAGACCGGCGCCTCCGTGGTGGCCGGGATCGGCGTGGTCTCCGGCGTCGAGTGCCTCCTCGTCGCCAACGACCCCACGGTCAAGGGCGGCACCTCCAACCCGTGGACCCTGCGCAAGATACTCCGGCTCAACGACGTCGCCATGAAGAACCGGCTCCCGGTCATCAGCCTCGTCGAATCCGGCGGCGCCGACCTGCCCACGCAGAAGGAGGTGTTCGTCCCGGGCGGCGGCCTGTTCCGTGACCTGACCCGCCTGTCCAAGGCGGGCATCCCCACCATCGCCGTGGTCTACGGCAACTCCACCGCCGGCGGCGCGTACGTGCCGGGGATGAGCGACCACGTCGTGATGATCGAGGAGCGCTCGAAGGTGTTCCTGGCCGGCCCGCCGCTGGTCAAGGCGGCCACTGGTGAGATCGCCGACGAGGAGACGCTCGGTGGCGCCGACATGCATGCGCGGGTCTCGGGGCTCGCGGACCATCTCGCCGCCGACGAGGCCGACGCCGCACGGATCACCCGGGGCATCGTCCGGAGGCTCAATTGGACCAAGGCCGGGAGTGCCCCGCGCACCGAGGTCCTCGAGCCCCTCCACCATGCCGACGAGCTGCTCGGGATCGTGCCCGAGGATCTCAAGATCCCGTTCGACCCGCGGGAGATCATCGCCCGCATCGTGGACGGCTCGGACTTCGACGAGTTCAAGCCGCTGTACGGCGCGAGCCTCGTCACCGGGTGGGCCGAGATCCACGGCTACCCGGTGGGCATCATCGCCAACGCCCGCGGCGTGCTCTTCAGCGAGGAGGCGCAGAAGGCCACGCAGTTCATCGAGCTGGCCAACCGCTACGACACCCCGCTGCTGTTCATGCACAACACCACCGGCTACATGGTCGGCTCGGAGTACGAGCGCGGCGGCATCATCAAGCACGGCGCGATGATGATCAACGCGGTCTCCAACTCCGAGGTCCCGCACCTGTCGCTCATCACCGCGGCCTCGTACGGCGCGGGTCACTACGGCATGTGCGGCCGCGCCTTCGATCCGCGGTTCCTCTACACCTGGCCGAGCGCGAAGTCCGCCGTCATGGGCGGTCAACAGCTCGCCGACGTGGTCACCTCCGTCGCCGCCGCGGCCTCCGCGGCCCGGGGCGAGGAGATGGACCCCGCGACCATCGACGGCCTCAAGACGGCGATCGCCGACCAGATCGAGGCCGAGTCACTGCCGGCGTTCCTGTCGGGGATGCTCTACGACGACGGCGTCATCGACCCCCGCGACACCAGGACGGTGCTGGGACTCAGCCTGTCCGCGATCCACTCCGCTGAAGTCGCCGGCACGAGCCGCTTCGGCGTCTTCCGGATGTGAGGAACCAGACCATGAGCTCCACCAGCCCCGCCCGGCCCGCCCAGAAATCTCCGAACGACCCGACGACAACGACGACGACACCGCCGGTCACCTCCGTCCTGGTGGCCAATCGCGGCGAGATCGCCCGGCGCGTCCACCGCACCGCCCGGTCACTGGGCATGTCGACGGTCGCCGTGTTCTCCGACGCGGACGCGGACTCGCCGCACGCCCGCGAGGCCGACGCCTCCGTGCGACTGCCCGGTAACACCCCTGCGGAGACATACCTGCGCGGTGACCTGGTGATCGAGGCGGCCCTGGCCGCGGGCGCCGACGCCGTCCACCCCGGATACGGGTTCCTGTCGGAGAACGCGGGATTCGCCCGCGATGTGATGGCGGCGGGTCTGACCTGGGTCGGGCCGCCACCGCAGGCCATCGAGGCCATGGGCTCCAAGATCGAGGCCAAGAAGATGATGGCGGCGGCGGGCGTGCCCATGCTCACCGACCTCGAGCCCGACGACGTCACCGAGGACCTCCTGCCGGTCCTGGTCAAGGCCTCCGCAGGAGGTGGCGGGCGCGGGATGCGCATCGTGCGCACCCTCGACTCACTGCACGACGAGATCGCGGCCGCCCGGCGTGAGGCGAAGTCGGCGTTCGGCGACGACGCGGTGTTCTGCGAGCGCTACCTCGAGCGCGGCCGGCACATCGAGGTCCAGATCATGGCCGACGCCCACGGCACCGTCTGGGCGGTGGGGGAGCGCGAGTGTTCCATCCAGCGCCGCCACCAGAAGGTCATCGAGGAGGCGCCCAGCCCGCTCGTCGAGCGCACGCCGGGGATGCGGGCGAAGCTGTTCGAGGCGGCCCGGGATGCCGCGACCGCGATCGGCTACACCGGCGCCGGGACGGTCGAGTTCCTGGCGACCGACGGCGGTGAGTTCTTCTTCCTCGAGATGAACACCCGCCTTCAGGTGGAGCACCCGGTCACCGAGGCCACCACCGGTCTGGATCTGGTGGCGCTGCAGTTCGACGTGGCCGCGGGTCTGCCGCTGCCCGCCGCCGAGCCGCCGGCCACGCACGGCTGGTCGCTGGAGGCCCGGCTGTACGCCGAGGATCCGGCGGACGACTATCGCCCCGGCTCCGGCGTCCTGTGGGCGCTCGAGGTGCCCGGTGTGACCTCGCGCTTCTCCGGCCCGCACCGGCCAGGGATCCGGCTGGACAGCGGCGTGGAGCCGGGGCCGGACGGCACGCTCATCGGCGTCCACTACGACCCGATGTTGGCCAAGGTGATCTCCTATGGCCGGACCCGCACCGAGGCCTGCACCTCGCTCGCCGGGGCACTCGCCCGCGCCAGGGTCCACGGACTGACCACCAACCGGGCCCAGCTCGTGCGCGTGCTCCGCCATCCCGAGTTCCTCGCCGGCAATCTGTCGACGGCGTTCCTCGACGACCACGGCGCCGCAGAACTCGCCGCCCCGCTCGCCGACGACGAGGCCGTACGCATCTCGGCACTCGCCGCCGCGATCGTCTCCGGTACCGCGGAGCACGCCGGCGGCCCGGTCGCGCTCGCCCCGGCCGGGTTCCGCAACGTCGGCCGCTCGCTGCAGACCCGCACCTACCGGGTCGGTGAGGACGAGCTCGAGGTGACCTACCTCCGCGACCGCGCCGGTGCCCGCCCCGCCGCCGAGGACCTCGACGGCATCGTGACGATCGGAGACGCCACCGCCGATTCGCTCGTCGTGGAGGTCCGTGGGGTTCGCCGCACTCTCGCCGTGGCCCGGTACGAGACCCCGGGGGCCGACTCGCGCGTGGAGGTCGACTCCCCGCTCGGACCGGTCTCACTCGTCGAACCACCCCGCTACACCGACCCGTCGGCGGAGGTCGCCGCGGGATCGCTGCTCGCCCCGATGCCGGGCTCGGTCATCCGCGTCGCGGTCTCGGTCGGGGACGCGGTCACAGCAGGTCAGCCACTGCTCTGGATGGAGGCCATGAAGATGGAACACACCATCTCCGCGGCCATCGACGGCATCGTCACCGAGCTGCCCGTCGAGGTCGGCACGCAGGTCGAATCCGGCACCATTCTCGCCGTCGTCGTCGAACCCGGCGCCGACACCAGCACCGACACCGAACAGGAGTGACCGCGATGACCGACATCTCGACCGTCCCCAACCCCGTGATCGACACCGACGAGCAGGCCCAGCTCCGGAAGGTCGCCTTCGACCTCGGCTCGCGCTACGGCCTGGAGTACATGCGCGAGAAGTCCGACGCCGGCGAGACCACCGACGAACTGTGGACCGAGGCAGGCAAGCTCGGCCTGCTGGGCGTCAACCTGCCCGAAGAATACGGCGGGGGCGGCGCGGGCATGACCGAGCTGGCCATCGTCGAGGAGGAACTGTCCGCCGCGGGCGCCGGGCTGCTCATGATGGTGGTCTCGCCGGCCATCAACGGGACGATCATCTCGCGCTTCGGCACCGAGGAACAGAAGCAGCGGTGGCTGCCCGGGATCGCGTCGGGGGAGACCATCACCTCCTTCGCGATCACCGAGCCCGACGCCGGATCCAACTCCCACGCCATCACGACCACCGCGCGGCGTGACGGCGCCGACTTCCTGCTCAGCGGGCAGAAGACCTATATCTCGGGTGTCGACCAGGCGGATGCGATTCTCGTCGTCGCCCGTCTCGAGGGGTCCACCCCCGGCCGCCTCGAACCGGCGCTGTTCATGGTCCCCACCGACGCCCCGGGCCTGACGAGGGCCCACATCCCCACCGAGGTCCGTACGCCCGAGCGGCAGTTCCAGCTGTTCTTCGACGACGTCCGCCTCCCCGCCGACGCGCTCATCGGTGACGGCGACACCGCGCTGCTCATGCTCTTCGCCGGCCTCAACCCGGAGCGCATCATGGCCTCCGGCATGGCCTGCGGCACCGCGCGCTACGCGATGGACAAGGCCACGAAGTATGCGAACGAGCGGTCGGTGTGGAAGACGCCCATCGGCGCTCACCAGGGCGTCGCCCACCCCCTGGCCCAGTGCAAGATCGAGCTGGAACTCGCGCGGCTGATGATGCGTAAGGCGGCGGCCCTGGTCGACGCCGGCATGGACGAGGCGGCCGGCGAGGCGGCGAACATGGCGAAGTACGCCTCGGGAGAGGTCTCGGCGCGCACCGTCGACCAGGCCATCCAGACCCTCGGCGGCAACGGGCTCTCGGTGGAGTACGGGCTCGCCGGGATGCTCGCCGCGTCCCGACTGCCCCGCATCGCCCCCGTCAGCCGGGAGATGATCCTCAACTACGTGGCCCAGCACTCGCTCGGGCTGCCGAAGAGCTACTGAAGGTGGCGGCCATGAGTGACACGCACGCCGGCGGGCCGGCCCCCGCCGGGCAGACGGTGGTCCGCTACGAGGTCCGGGCCGGCGCCGCGCGCATCGACCTGGACTCACCGCACAACCGCAACGCCCTGTCGACCGCACTCGTCGAGCAACTCCACGCCGCGCTCGACGGTGCCGCGGGTGACGACGCCGCCCGCGTCGTGGTGCTCGGGCACACCGGCGGGACCTTCTGCGCCGGCGCCGACCTCTCCGAGGCCTCGGGAGGCACCGGCCGGCCCGAGGAGCAGGCGGCGGAACGGACCAGGGTCTTCCTGGGACTGTTGCGGGCGATCATCGCCCACCCCAAGCCGGTGATCGCCGCCGTCGACGGCCATGTGCGGGCCGGCGGCATGGGCCTGGTCGCGGCGTGCGACCTCGCGATCTCCGGGCCCTCGTCGACGTTCGCGCTGACCGAGGTCCGACTGGGGCTCGCCGCCGCGATGATCTCGGTGCCCCTGGCAGCGCGCGTCAACCCCCGCGACCTCGCGCGGGCGCTGCTGACGGGGGAGAAGTTCGACTCCGCGCACGCCCGGGCCATCGGCCTGCTCACCGAGGCCCCGGAGGACGTCCCGGCCGCCGTGGACCGGCTGGTGGCCTCGTTCCGCCCGTGCTCGCCGCAGGGGCTGACCGAGAACAAGGCGCTGCTCGCGGCGCCGCTGCTGGCCGAGCTCGACGCCCGGGGGGAGGAGCTGGCCGGGATCACCGCCCGGTTGTTCACCACCCCGGAGGTGGCCGAGGGGATGACCGCATTCCTCGAACGCAGATCGCCTGCCTGGGCGGCGGACGCGGAGTAGCGTGAAGTGTGGTGTTGGTCACACGACCAGCACCGCCTTCACCGTCGTCTCTCATCGAGGAGTACACGCATGCGCACCAAGGCCGCCATCATCCGCGAGCCCAAGCAGGACGGCTGGGAGATCGTCGAGGTGGACATCGACGACCCGAAGGCCGGGGAGGTCCAGATCAAGCTCGCCGCCTCCGGCCTATGCCATTCAGATGAGCACCTGCTCACCGGTGATCTGCAGTTCGAGTCGTACCCGATCATGGGCGGGCACGAGGGCGCCGGCGTGATCACCAAGGTCGGCGAGGGCGTGCGGGGACTGGAGGAGGGCGATCACGTCGTCCTGGCGTTCATCCCCGCCTGCGGCACATGCCCGCCCTGCTCGGAGGGGCTGCAGAACCTCTGCGACAACGGTGCCGGCCTGCTCAGCGGCCGTGCGATCAGTGACGGTGGCTTCCGCGTCCATACCACCGACGGCGAGGACGTGGCCACGATGTGCGTCCTCGGCACCTTCGCGCCGCACGTCACCGTGCACGAGTCCTCGGTGATCAAGATCGAGAAGGACGTCCCCCTCGACAAGGCCGCACTCCTCGGCTGCGGCGTCTGCACGGGCTGGGGATCGGCCACCGAGATCGGCGGCGCCAAGGAGGGCGACGTCGTCGTCGTCGTCGGTGTCGGAGGTATCGGCATCAACTCGGTCCAGGGCGCCGCGGCCGCGGGCGCCCGCGCGATCGTGGCCGTCGACCCGATCGACTTCAAGCGTGAGAAGGCGCTCGAGTTCGGCGCCACCCACACCTGTGCCTCCATGGACGAGGCCATGGCGTTGGTGGGGGAGATCAGCTGGGGCAGAATGGCGGATCTGGTGATCCTGACCATGGGCGTCGTCGAGGGCAAGGATCTGCTGCCCGGCCTCCTGCTCACCGGCAAGGGGCGGCGCTGCGTGGTGGTGGGGCTGGGCGACATGACCGCTGTCGACGCACAGATCTCCATCCTGGACCTGGCGATGCAGCAGAAGACCCTCCAGGGGGCCATCTTCGGCGGCACCGGCCCGCGCAAGCAGATCCCGCATCTGCTGCACCAGTACCGTGCGGGCAACCTCAAGCTCGACGAACTGATCACCACGACGTACCGGCTCGAGGACATCAACCAGGGCTATCAGGACATGCGGGACGGAAAGAACATCCGCGGCGTCATCATCTACGACGAGCAGGACTGGTAGCAGGAGGAGACATGGCGGGACCCGAGCAGCGCGCCCCCAAGCAGGACCGCAGCCGCATCACGCGGGAGCGGTTGCTCGGTGCTTCCATCGACCTCCTCGCGACGCAGGGCTGGGCGGCGACCACCGTGGGCGCGGTGGCCGCCGCCGCCGGCGTCTCACGCGGTGCCGCCCAGCACCACTTCCCGACCCGCGAGGACCTGATCACAGCGGCTCTCGAGCACATGATCGAGCAGCGTGTCGAGAGCGTGCGCGCTGTCGGGCTGGACCTCCCGGAGCCCGGGCCGGCCCGCACCGAGGCGGTGGTGCGCCTGATCGTCGAGCACTACACCTCCGACCTGTTCAAGGCCGCACTGCAGGTGTGGACCGCGGCCGCCAGCGATCGCGCTCTCGCGGACCGGGTGCTTCCCCTGGAGACCGCGATGTCGCGCGAGGTCCTCGGCATCGCCGCGGCCGCGCTGGAGCGCGACGCCTCGGACGCCCGCGTACGCCGGGCGCTGCAGACGACCCTCGATCTCGCGCGTGGCCTCGGCCTGGCCGACGTGCTCTCCGACGATTCCGGACGTCGTGACAAGATCATCCGATTCTGGGCGCAGACGATGGACGAGGTCCTCGACGACGCCGGAAAATCGCACCCGGTGGCGGGCGACCGCGGCTCATTTTGACCCGGTATCCCCACGGCGGTTAGGCTTGACCATCGTGCTCGCAGTATGCGAGCTGGAGGATCGCGCCCTGTAGGCCAGCGAGAGCGGCTGACGAGGTCGCCCGTGCGCGGCGACGGGTGTTCGAGAGTCCGGATACGAGCAACGTCCCAGTGACCGGTGGTCGCCCTTGAAAGCGGAGGCCGCCAGCTAGAGAAAGTCGGTTCATGCCAACCATCAACCAGCTGGTCCGCAAGGGCCGCCAGGACAAGAAGTCGGCGACGTCGACGGCTGCCCTCAAGGGCTCGCCCCAGCGTCGCGGCGTGTGCACGCGTGTGTACACCACGACCCCCAAGAAGCCGAACTCCGCGCTCCGTAAGGTCGCCCGTGTGCGCCTGACCACCGGCGTCGAGGTCTCGGCCTACATCCCCGGTGAGGGCCACAACCTCCAGGAGCACTCGATGGTGCTCGTGCGCGGTGGTCGTGTGAAGGACCTCCCGGGTGTCCGTTACAAGATCATCCGTGGCTCGCTCGACACGCAGGGCGTGAAGGACCGCAAGCAGGCCCGCTCCCGCTACGGCGCCAAGAAGGAGAAGTAATGCCTCGTAAGGGTCCCGCCCCGAAGCGCCAGCTCATCAGCGATCCGGTCTACGGTTCGCCGCTGGTCACGCAGCTCGTCAACAAGATCCTCCTTGACGGCAAGAAGACGACCGCCGAGCGCATCGTCTACTCCGCGATGGAGATCTGCCGCGAAAAGACCGGCACCGATCCGGTCATCACCCTCAAGAAGGCCCTGGACAACGTCAAGCCTGCACTCGAGGTCCGCTCCCGTCGCGTCGGTGGCGCCACCTACCAGGTGCCCGTCGAGGTGCGCCCCGGACGCTCCACCACCCTCGCGATGCGCTGGCTGGTCACCTTCTCCCGGCAGCGTCGTGAGAACACCATGATCGAGCGTCTCGCCAACGAGATCCTGGACGCCTCGAACGGCCTGGGTGCCGCGGTCAAGCGCCGCGAGGACACCCACAAGATGGCCGAGGCCAACCGGGCGTTCGCGCACTACCGCTGGTGATTCGGTGGGCCCCTGGCGGGGCGGTGTCGTCAAGACCCCCCGTCCAGGGTCCCGCAGCCGCCCACTTGGTGGCATCATTGACCAAGCCCCGTCTCGCCTCGCTGAGAGTGCGCAGCCGGAATCAACACAATGACCCGGTTCGGACGGTCGACACCGACCGCACGGGCCACCGACGACTCACGATCGGGGAGAATCCGTGGCACAGGACGTGCTGACCGACCTCAACAAGGTCCGCAACATCGGCATCATGGCGCACATCGACGCCGGTAAGACCACCACGACCGAGCGCATCCTGTTCTACACGGGTGTCAACCGTAAGGCCGGCGAGACGCACGACGGCGCGTCGACGACCGACTGGATGGAGCAGGAGAAGGAGCGTGGCATCACGATCACCTCCGCCGCGGTCACCTGCTTCTGGGACGACAACCAGATCAACATCATCGACACCCCGGGCCACGTCGACTTCACGGTCGAGGTCGAGCGGTCGCTGCGCGTGCTCGACGGCGCCGTCGCGGTCTTCGACGGCAAGGAGGGCGTGGAGCCCCAGTCGGAGCAGGTCTGGCGCCAGGCCGAGAAGTACGACGTCCCCCGTATCTGCTTCGTCAACAAGATGGACAAGCTGGGCGCGGACTTCTATTACACCGTCCAGACGATCGTCGATCGTCTCGGTGCCAAGCCGCTGATCCTCCAGCTCCCGATCGGTGCCGAGGACGCGTTTGACGGCGTCGTCGACCTGCTCACCATGAAGGCGCACTTCTGGCGTGGCAAGACCGAGATCGGCAGCGCGGCCTCGATCGAGGACATCCCGGCCGACCTGCAGGAGAAGGCCGAGGAGTACCGCGAGAAGCTCCTCGAGACGGTCGCCGAGACCGACGAAGAGCTCATGGAGAAGTACTTCGGCGGCGAAGAGCTGACCATCGACGAGATCAAGGCTGCGATCCGCAAGCTCGTGATCAACTCGGAGATCTACCCGGTCCTGTGTGGCTCCGCGTACAAGAACAAGGGCATCCAGCCGATGCTCAACGCGGTCATCGACTTCCTCCCGAACCCGCTGGACGTCGGCGAGGTCCACGGCCACAAGGTCGGCGACGAGGAGACCGAGATCCTGCGCAAGCCGTCCAAGGACGAGCCGTTCTCGGCGCTGGCGTTCAAGATCGCCGTGCACCCGTTCTTCGGCAAGCTCACCTTCGTGCGCGTCTACTCGGGTCGTGTCGAGCCGGGCACCCAGGTCGCCAACTCGACCAAGGGCCGCAAGGAGCGCGTCGGCAAGCTCTTCCAGATGCACGCCAACAAGGAGAACCCGGTCGACGAGGCCGTGGCCGGCAACATCTACGCCTTCATCGGGCTCAAGGACACCACCACCGGTGACACCCTGTGTGACCTGAACGACCAGGTCGTCCTCGAGTCGATGACGTTCCCGGACCCGGTCATCGACGTCTCCATCGAGCCCAAGACCAAGGCCGACCAGGAGAAGCTGGGCACCGCGATCCAGAAGCTCGCCGAGGAGGATCCGACCTTCACCGTGCGTCTGGACGACGAGACGGGTCAGACCGTCATCGGCGGCATGGGTGAGCTCCACCTCGACGTGCTGGTCGACCGCATGAAGCGGGAGTTCAAGGTCGAGGCGAACGTCGGTAAGCCGCAGGTAGCCTACCGCGAGACCATCAAGGGCTCGGTCGACAAGTTCGACTACACCCACAAGAAGCAGACCGGTGGTTCCGGTCAGTTCGCCAAGGTGCAGATCGCGCTCGGGCCCCTGGATCAGGAGTCCGTCGAAGAGGGCGAGACCTACGTGTTCGATGACAAGGTCACCGGTGGCCGCGTGCCCAAGGAGTACATCCCCTCCGTGGACGCGGGCATCAAGGACGCCATGCAGTACGGCATCCTGGCCGGCTACCCGATGGTCAACGTCAAGGCGACCCTCGTCGACGGTGCCTACCACGAGGTCGACTCGTCGGAGATGGCGTTCAAGGTCGCGGGCTCGATGGCCTTCAAGGAGGCCGCGCGCAAGTGTCAGCCCGTGATCCTCGAGCCGCTCATGGCCGTCGAGGTCACCACGCCGGAGGACTACATGGGCGACGTGATCGGCGACCTCAACTCCCGCCGCGGCCAGGTCAACGCGATGGAAGAGCGCTCCGGCGCCCGCGTCGTGAAGGCCAACGTGCCGCTGTCCGAGATGTTCGGCTACGTCGGCGACCTCCGGTCGAAGACGCAGGGCCGGGCCAACTACTCGATGGTCTTCTCCCACTACGCCGAGGTTCCGGCGAGTGTGTCGAAGGAGATCATCGCCAAGGCGACCGGCGAGTAACCGGTATGGTCCCGTTCCGCCCTCGCGGCGGGACGGGACCGATGCCGGCGGCGCACGGTCGAACCTCCGGGTGGCCGCCGGTTCGTGCCCCACGGCACGATGAGTAAGATCAATCCACACAAAACAGTGCCCACTACCCGAAGTGGGGACAGACCAGTCCAGGAGGACATCAAGTGGCGAAGGCGAAGTTCGAGCGGACGAAGCCGCACGTTAACATCGGCACCATCGGTCACGTCGACCATGGCAAGACCACCACCACCGCGGCCATCACCAAGGTACTCGCGGACGCGTACCCGGACCTCAACGACTCGTTCGCGTTCGACGAGATCGACAAGGCGCCGGAGGAGAAGGCTCGTGGTATCACGATCAACATCTCCCACGTCGAGTACCAGACGGAGAAGCGTCACTACGCGCACGTCGACGCCCCCGGTCACGCCGACTACATCAAGAACATGATCACCGGTGCCGCCCAGATGGACGGTGCGATCCTCGTCGTGGCCGCCACCGACGGCCCGATGCCCCAGACGCGTGAGCACGTGCTGCTCGCCCGTCAGGTCGGCGTTCCCTACATCCTCGTCGCGCTCAACAAGTGCGACATGGTGGATGACGAGGAGATCCTCGAGCTCGTCGAGATGGAGGTCCGCGAGCTGCTGGCTTCGCAGGACTTCGACGAGGACGCCCCCGTCATCCACATCTCCGCCCTGAAGGCTCTCGAGGGTGAGCAGAAGTGGGTCGACTCGGTCCTGGAGCTCATGCGGGCCTGTGACGACTCCATCCCGGATCCCGAGCGCGAGACGGACAAGCCGTTCCTCATGCCCGTCGAGGACGTCTTCACCATCACCGGTCGTGGCACCGTCGTCACCGGTCGTATCGAGCGTGGCCAGATCAACGTGAACGAGGATGTCGAGCTCATCGGCATCAAGGATAAGGCCACCAAGACCACCATCACGGGCATCGAGATGTTCCGTAAGCTCCTCGACTACGGCGAGGCGGGCGACAACGTCGGCCTGCTGGTCCGTGGCCTCAAGCGTGAGGACGTCGAGCGCGGACAGGTCGTCATCAAGCCGGGCGCCTACACCCCGCACACCACGTTCGAGGGCCAGGCGTACATCCTGTCCAAGGACGAGGGCGGCCGCCACACGCCGTTCTTCAACAACTACCGTCCGCAGTTCTACTTCCGTACCACGGACGTGACCGGCGTCGTGACCCTCCCCGAGGGTACCGAGATGGTCATGCCGGGCGACAACACCGAGATGAGCGTCGAGCTCATCCAGCCGGTCGCCATGGATGAGGGCCTGCGCTTCGCGATCCGTGAGGGTGGCCGCACCGTCGGCGCCGGACAGGTCACCAAGATCATCAAGTGATCGTCTGACCTCACGGACCGGGTGAAGTAACCGGACCAGAGAGTAAGGGGCGCCCCGCCTGAGCGGGGC